>JBIIHY010000286.1:0-4591 GCA_044235305.1 Bdellovibrionota bacterium | reverse complement strand
ATGGATAATCCGCTGGTAGGGCTGTCAGGGGTTCACCTCACTCCTCACGTTGGTAGCCGCACTTATGAAAGTGTTGTGCGGCAGGGATCGGCTGCGGTGGATAACCTTGTTAAAGCGCTTGCTGCAGCCGCTGCGGCTGCGGCTTAATACGAGCGCTACAGAAGTTGCTCAGTCACGGATCTACTACGAGTATTTTCAGGTCGATAGTGCTAGAATAGGCTGTGGTAGCCACCACGCCTGTGTTCCGTAGGGGATAACCTGTATGCCGACAAAAAAGAAACCAGAGAAGAAGCCCAGCGTCGAACAGATGTATCGGGCTCTTCTCTTGCCGCGCCTTATTGAAGAGAAGATGCTCCTTCTCTTACGACAGGGGAAGGTTAGCAAGTGGTTCTCTGGCATTGGACAGGAGGCTATCTCAGTAGGGGCAACGTTGGCTCTTCAGCCCGATGAGTACATCCTTCCTCTGCATCGAAACCTCGGAGTCTTTACCACCAGGGGTATACCGTTGTGGAAGCTCATGGCTCAGTGGCAGGGTAAAGTTACAGGCTTTACCCAGGGAAGAGATCGTTCCTTTCATTTCGGAACGCGAGAACACCATATCGTCGGAATGATTTCGCACCTCGGTCCGCAGCTCGCTGTTGCCGACGGTATTGCGCTTGCTTCGAAGCTACGCAAGGAAGGAAAGGTAACCCTTGTTTTCTCGGGCGATGGTGGCACGAGCGAGGGTGATTTCCACGAGGCGGTAAACGTGGCTGCTGTGTGGGGTTTGCCGGTGATCTTTGTAATTGAGAACAACGGCTACGGCCTCTCAACACCTTCTAATGAGCAGTTTCTTGTAAAGCGTCTAAGCGATAAGGCTGCGGGTTATGGCATCGAGGGGATCACGATCGATGGAAATGACCTGCATTCTGTGTACTCAACGGTATCACGCTACGCGCAATCGATTCGCAAGAAGCCTAGACCTGTCATCATTGAATGTATGACGTTCCGCATGCGCGGGCACGAGGAAGCTTCAGGCACTAAGTATGTGCCGAAGAAGCTCTTTGATTTGTGGGCGAAGAAAGATCCTATAGCGCGCTTCGAGCAGAGTGCCGCGCGTCGGTATGGATTAAAAGCAAAGCAACGTGCAGCAATTAGAGAAGAGCTTCTGAAGGAGATCGAGGTAGCCGTAGAGCAGGCTTTTACGGAGCCAGAGGTTTCACCGTCGCTCGAGCACGAGGTTGCTGACGTGTATGCGCCCTCTGTCGTAGTACAAGAAGAGAATCTGAGTACAGGCGAAGCGAAGCAGATGCGCCTGGTTGATGCTATCTCTGATGGATTGCGTGAGGGGATGCGGCGTCACAGCGAACTTGTGCTTATGGGGCAAGATATCGCTGAATACGGAGGGGTGTTTAAAGTTACTGAAGGGTTTCTTAAAGAGTTTGGCAAGAGTCGGGTTCGCAATACGCCGCTGTGTGAGTCTGCGATCGTGGGGGCAGCGCTTGGCTTAAGCATCAAAGAGATCCCCTCTGTAGTGGAGATGCAGTTTGCAGATTTTGTTTCAAGTGGCTTCACTCAAGTGATCAACAACCTCGCCAAGGTTCACTACCGCTGGGGGCAGTCGGCGCGAGTTGTTGTGCGCATGCCAACTGGAGCAGGAACTGGTGCTGGGCCGTTTCATTCGCAGTCAAATGAAGCGTGGTTTACGCACACCCCTGGTTTGCGCGTGGTGTATCCTGCTACACCGTATGACGCTAAGGGATTGCTACTAGCTTCTCTTGAAGAACCTAATCCCGTTATGTTCTTTGAGCATAAGGCGCTCTATCGCAGTGTAAGTGGCGAGGTGCCGCTTGGATACTATACTGTACCCCTTGGGAAGGCAGCGCTTGCGCGAGAGGGTGAGCAGGCAGTTGTTATTACGTATGGAGCAGGAGTGCACTGGGCGATAAATGCGCTTAACGAGCGACCGGAGTTGTCTGTCGCAGTGCTCGATCTGCGAACACTTGCACCCCTTGATTACGAAGCGATTGACCAGCAGGTACAGCGCACGGGTCGTGTGCTTGTGTTGCACGAAGATACACTCGTCGGAGGTTTTGGTGGCGAAGTAGCGGCGTATATCGGTGAGCATCTCTTCTCGCATCTCGATGCGCCGGTTGTGAGAGTTGCAAGCTTAGACACCCCGGTCCCTTTTGCTGCGCCCCTTGAGAAGCAGTTCTTGGCAAATGCTCGTTTGGTTGAAGGCTTAGAGCGCTTGTTGCGATATTAGTTCAGTTGTCGGAGTTTCGATGGAGTTTCTACGGTACATTCCAAAATCTTACCTTAGTTGGTGCTTAGGTTCGCTGGCGAATATCCCATTGCCGCAGCCATTTGCAGGATGGTTGGTGGGTATCTTTGCTCGCGCCTACAAGATTGATCCCTCCACGGCAACCCGTGAGTTTAGGAGCTTTCACTCGATAGGTGAGTTTTTTACTCGTGACCTACGGCCTGAGTTGCGCCCGTTGGGGGAAGGGGTTTTGTGTCCCGTGGATGGAACACTGCGGCGAGCTGAGGATATTAGAGCCAATGGAACAGTTGTTCAGGTAAAGGATAAAAACTATTCGATATCTGCTCTTCTTGGTGGTGACGCTAGTGCTCAGCGTTTTCTGCAAGGGCAGAGTTGGAACTTTTATCTTTCCCCGCAGGATGCGCACCACATTCATTCACCAGTTAGCGGAGCGATAGTAAAAACTATACATATCCCTGGAAAGCTCTGGCCGGTAAACGATTGGGCGCTCTACAACATAGAAGGGCTCTTTGCGGTTAATGAGCGGGTTGTGACGCTAATCGAGAGCGAGCATGGATTGATTGGTGTAGTAATGGTTGGGGCGACAAATGTTGGTCGTATCGCACTGTCGTATACCGATTGCGAAACGAATACGCGACCGTGGAAGCGAGAGCACCAGCGCGAGATAGTACATTCACCGCCAATTGCGATCGAACGAGGAGCAAAGATCGGCACCTTTAAGATGGGTTCAAGCGTGGTGATGCTTACTGAGAGAAAAATCCATTCCCTTGAAGGGGAGAGAGGGTTGTTGAAAGTCCGTTACGGCCAAGGGACTGCGGAGCTTTGTTCCGCGTAGTGCCCGGTTCACCTCGCTTTTTTATCTTCGATGCAATTCGTGGAGGTGAGGGGCAGGGTAAAGCCCTTACTCTCTGCTTTTGCCGCTGAGAATCTGGTTCCGTTATGCACTAGATTAAACCCGTCGAATACGATGAATCCCTTTGCAAGCTATTAACGACCGCAGAAATTCTGGCAGAGAATCTTCCTTTTCCGGCGCGCATCCATTACCTTCTGCAAAGAGATCAATTCGAAGAATAGGGAGAGTTCTGCATGCGCTCACAGTCGAACGAATCGAAGCAGCTTCAAGAAATTCGCGTATTACTTGAGCAACATGCGCTGCCCTTGCTTGCTCAAAACCCTTCGCGAGATATTGCGACCGCCTGCCCGAGCTTGAGCCTGCCACAATGAGCTAGAATCGCAGCAGAGCTTATACAGGCAGCTGCTGCTGTGTATGAGAAACGCAAGGATGCGGCGATTGATGACCAAGATTTCCTTGGGGCCGCACAGCTTCGTGATCATATAGTTCCCTTGCGGAATCTCGCTGAAGAATTAACCGGTCTTATTAGGCGAACCACTCAAGCAAATCTCCGACTCGTTGTGGAGAAAGTACAGCAAGCTTCGACTAGCATAGGTCGAACAGGGAAGTAGTTGCACGTTCGGCCTGTGCTCTCGTTGCTCGTCGCTACTAGGAAGCGGCGAGACGGAATTAGTTCGGATATTGGAAGCGCCGTCGTGGCGTAGGTATCGCTCTGGCATGTATCGGGGTTGTCTCTCAGAAGCTGTAAAGGCTTGATCGCGAGAATAAGTGATTGTTGCTCCTTCCTACCGCGGCGGAATAACCTTCCCCGGATTTATAATCCCGGCAGGGTTAACGGGTAGCGTTGCTTTTTAAGGTGCTTTGGCTTAAGTGTCTCAATTACTTTGGTGTTTAGAAGAATCAATCATGGTAAACGTGGTATCGCTGGAGGACTCAACTGGCGCTAGCCAGCGCTTGCGGTTCGTCATGTGTCACTGCTCCACCCCTGCGTGGCGCTGCGGCTATACTCCTGGTGAATCTGGACACCCAACAGATCGAATTCTACCCGCATATGGAGTACCCCAGTGTACACATACATGGCACACGTGATGGTCTTAGGATCATGAAGCATCGAGAGCCTCCAGTGCTTCCGTCATCGGTGTTCATCGCTGACAAAATGGGCCCGGGCCATTAAGACTATCGGCAAAAATTACACCGAACATATCTTAGGAAGGATCTGCTCGAAGTTTTGGACTGGCAGGTGAGTGGCCACGGGCTAATTCCAGGCTAACTATAAGGGCAAATGTGGTTGCCCAGGCCAATCTTGATGCGTATCGCTCTTCGGCGTGTGAAACAAAAGCAGTCAGAGCATTATCAATCGCCACAATTGCCATTGTAAACAGTAGTAGCCTTTTAGCGTCTTTTATCCTTGTCTTGAAAAAACATACAGTGTCCGTCCTCCCGCCGGCAGGTATCCCACCTGTAGCGCTGTATGA
>JBIIHY010000096.1:0-9434 GCA_044235305.1 Bdellovibrionota bacterium | reverse complement strand
AACATACAGGTATTAGGCTTATGCCGATCCAAAAGACTAGGCGATGAAATTTTGCTAATAAGGGATAATTGCCACTTTTCATAAACTGAAGAGAGGTTTGGTAGTAGTTAACATCATCCTTAAAGTGCTGCGTGATATCGCGAGAGATAGAGTGCTCTGGTGGAAAGTATATAGTAAAGTTGGCTAAGCTGACGAGCTGCAGTTGATGCCAAAATTGTCGGGCAAAAGCTCGTGCATGTTCCCAAGGATAATATACTAATGAATCTACAATGAGCGGGCCCAATTCTTTTTCGATCAATATTATATCCCCGAGCTTGTGTATTGGCGAGTCAGCTGCAAATAGAAAGTGCCCTCTGTCATCCTTTAGCTCATTCTGATGACCGCATAAAATATAATTGTTTGACGTACAGTGTTCCCTCAGGAGCCTAGGAACTATTCGATCCTCAATAAGACGATTGACTAATATGGTTTTAGCCCCTCTCGAGATGAATACATCATTAGATAGCTGAGCGTTAACTAGGACCATCAGAGCTAGACTCAGAGCGTAGAGTAGCGTCAAGCGGTGTAATGCTTCCGGTCGAATGTACAAAAATGTGTCTTTTAGCCAATTTCCTATTGGCCTTATCTGGGCGCTCCAAAGAAGAGCCAGTAGAAACAGGATTAATGGTGGATGACCATTATGCATCATGCATGAGAGCACAAAAATCATACTTAGAAGAAAAAGCCGAGTTTTACTGAGCCTATTGGGCTTGACTAGAACCAAACCAACGAAGCTAAGATATAATGTCGCTGTAAATATATCTGCTAAAATATAAGCGCAAAGCCAGGGTAGTGAAGTTAGGGTCACGCACAGAATGGTGCAGATTAAAAGAGACAGTCCACGATAAGGTAGTCCAATTGCGTGTCGGGTAGAAGCGAGTGCATATAGTAAAATTGCGCCTTGAAAAAATACGAGGGTCCAGAGAGAACCGCTCCATATGGTAAGTTTGAGTAATAGGCTATAGCTTGCAGCTTTCTCCCTCGTCTCCCACAAGTCGACGGCTTGGTGTAGGTAGTAGGAGGAGTCAAAGAAAAGGAGCGGATATCCATTCCATATAGAAACGCTACATAGGACAGTCAGGCATACAGCTCCAGTAACAAAATCCTTGATTGCTCCATTCATCGCGATCATCGTATTTGGTTTGGTTTTGTTTCTATTGAATGTGCTGAATTTGTCACAGATAATTCAGAGTGAAGTAATGAGTCCTTCCCCACTAAGTAAAATCCATTCGCAGGAGATATGCAGGCATAAAGAATGGCAAAGGCTTCGCATGCGAGGCAAATAGGCGCTAGAGCCAATGAAGAGATTAACGCGATCATTCGGTAGTATAACTGAAGGTCGCTGTTAATTGCCGAGCGCAAGCCACCTACAGCGTATAGGGCCCAAAGAATGCCTCCGACACAACTCGCCCATGTTGTTAGTAAGTTAGGTGTTGATCCTGAAAGGCCAACCACGTTGAGAATGATCCAGAGCCAAACACATGATGATGAGATGGGATAAGCTGCACATTGAAATTTCAATAAAAGCATGTTTTTCGTAGGAATAAGGCCCGATGCAGCTATATTGCGAGTTCCTGTGATCCAGCGTCTTCTCTGTTGGATTAGGTCCCAGATGGACAGTGGAGAAAGCTCTTTAATCCAACCACTAATCCAACCAAATCGAGCACCTGAAGCCTTGGCCCGCAGTCCAAAGAATGCATCCTCGGTGATTGATGTTGAGCTCGGCTGATCGAATCCAATCGTATCCTCTAAGTCCCATCGAACCAGTAGAAACGAACCGTGGAGGCTCATGAGCATAGAATTAAATATCCTATACTGTGCTCTGAATAATCCTAAATCCTGCCCTGTGCGCAGCGAATCTGCCGCGCGCAATATCGGTGAGAATGGCTGGCCTGGATGATTATATTGAATCTCCCCTTGGCCAATCTGACAATCATGGCCATGTTCTCGGATGAAAGTAGCGATACCATAGATGCACTCTTCGGATATCAGACTCTCTTCATCTAAGTGCAGAATCCAGGTATGATCGTTGACAGAAAGTCTGGAGCGCCGCTGAATAGTCGCATAATGCAGAGCTCGAGCTTTGTGCCTTGAGCCCTGGGGGGTTTGGTACCCGGCAGGGACGATAATGCTTGTCATGTTGTCAGCACAGGTCGAGATCTCGGGAACTGCGCGCTCAAGTACTATCTCGATCTCACACGGAACCTTCAGTGCGGAGGTCTTTAACAAGCAGTTTTCTATCGACCGCTTTAAAGTTAGCGAGTTCTTTCCTGTAGAAACAAAGCAGAATATTAGGCGCACGTTCTCAGGGAAGCCCACCTTGAGATATTGCTCTTTTGCTCGTCTAAGCTGAACATTCGGAGAACCAAGTAACAGGCCAGCAAGGGAAAGCAATGTTGAAGGAGCCGAGCACACAATACTGGTGCTTATTAATATCAGGCCAACGTATTCAGCCAGAGGTGAGATAGTGGGCGCCCTTAGACTATTGAGATAAGGAAGTATTTTTGCACCTAGGTAGGCGCCATGGAAGCAGACTGCCACCCATGTGAAAAAATAAATATGTTTCAGAACATCTTCGACGTGGAAGCGCCGTTGCACTTTTAATGGAGATAGATCTAGCATAAAGGACTTGTTCGCTATTGGCGACGCTATCACACCTCATAGGCTGCTAAAAGTGCTGGACGCAGCTGGATAGTTGAGAGATACACAACCTAATCCAAGGGGATGGAAATTCAAATGGGCGGCACTATTTATATATATGGGTCTTCGACGTTTTTAGTGGGTGCTTTTTGATGATATCGGGCCGTGCACCTGCACCTGCACCTGCTCGTGCACGAGGACGTGAACGTACCCGAAAACATGAACTCGCGCGCGCTCAACATAGCTATAAACAACGCTAGAGAGCAGGAGTTCTCCGCTCTGGTGTTCGTCAGCGGGGATGTAGGTACGTGGGTGAATAAACCAACGGTAGTACTGCAATTCCTTTCGGGTACGTTCACGTTCACGCGCACGAGCAGGTGCACGTAAGAACCTCGTTTTTAGCTTGAAACTCAGCGGGTTATGCCGTAGCTCTGCCCGCTACTACCCACTAATTCCGTCGATGAGCCAAATTTATACGAAAATATAGGGCTGGATTCGTTTTGCGGAGCGAAATGCGACGAAGCGAAATGTCCGCCTCGTACGTGGTGCCAGGATGCTTCATTGTTAGTTTTGCAAGGCCCCGAAAAAGTGGCACCTAAAGATGAGGACAAACGATCACTCTCGCAGAAGTTGACTATAAAGCGCAGCCGTCTGTGAGATAGTCTGCTCAATTGAGAATGCTTCTTCAATGCGGCGTTGTCCTCCATCTCGAAGGGTCGCAGCGAACTGCTGGTCGCTTAGAACCCGCTGTAGCGCTGCGCAGAGCGCTGCAGTATCGCTTGGGGGAATAATAAGACCTGATGAGCCATCGACTATTATCTCAGATAGTCCTCCGGCAGCCGTGGCTATCACTGGGATTCCCTGAATCATCGCTTCGATCGCCTTCTTTGGAAGCCCCTCGCGGTGACTAGACGGAATGAAGCTTACTGAACTAGCACCCACAATTGTGGCAGCATTTGGCTGCTCGCCCAGGAAGTGAATCCTGGCAGCAACCTCTGGGGTGATGTCGGGTGGAAGACACTCGGCGGGGGAAATGGGACCGATGACAACGGCGTGAGCAGACAGTGATGAGGGAAGCTGCGAAAGTGCCATAACGAGTGTTGTTACGGCGGGAGTTACGCTCTTTCGCGCGATACACGATACGGTGAGTGCATCAGCGGGGATTCCCCAAGAGCTGAGGTTGGCTTTTGTGCTGGCGTACCAGCTTGGATGGTGTCCCTTGTAGATCCTCACCGCGCGTTCCGGGTTGATGCCATCTTTGATAAGGGAATTCCGCACGGCATCACAGACGCAGATAATCTTCTTAACGCGAGGATTAAAGTAGGTGAGCCAATTGGAGGGATCCCACTTAGACACATGAGCCATCGTTCCGCGGTAGGCGATGATCGGAATATTGAGGCCAATTGTCGCTATGACAGCATTGGAGATTGCACGTGATGAGAACGCGTGGATGATTCGGATGTCGTGCTCTTTTACAGCGGCCCTAATTGTTCGTAGTGCTCGTGGGTCGCAGCGCGACGATAGACTGAGACCAACTGTTTTTATTGACGAGTTATTGATCGGCTCGCCATAGCGGGTATCGAGACCGCCTCCCATCCAGAGCAGATCAAAGCCGCGTTTATGCAGACCCACTGCTAGGTGAGCTTCTGGTATGTCAGGCGTTGAAGAGAGAAGAAGGACTTTTCCCATATGGCATCAATACGTTTGTGCAAGTCGCCACTATTTTATATTCCGGTAAGGCGTCAAAAAAAAGGGCCACGGATCGCTCCGCAGCCCTTTTGAAAAAATAGCGACAGCCGCCTCGAATTAACGCAGCAGGCTCAGACGCTCCTGAATTGCCTCAGGATCGCCTTCGTACTGCCTCAAGCTCTCTTGCAGAGAAAGCGGATCTAGGTCTAGGTGAAGAGCCACCCATGCAAAGCTAAACGGACGCTTAGGGGTTATCTTCCCAAAGAGCCACTGACGCGCGCTACGAACGACGTGACGCTCACAGTGTGCCGTACCAAACGCATCGCAAATAGCTCGCGCCAAAACGGCAGCCAGCAAATTGCGTTCGGGTTTCACCGGAGAGGACGCCTCGCTCTCCTCTTCAGGCATGAATTTATTGGCAGAATTGCTCATAGGCTATTCAGAACTCCAATTGTTACAGTTAATTAAACGAAAAACGATGAGTGACTGGCAGGCTCATTACTTCGAAGCGATACCGCTCGAAGATGGGTCGCCTGACTGGGGCCGAACAAAAATAAGTAGGGAATCGAAAACGCGGATACTGCAGATACAACCTTCGGAAAGTTAAAACCACTACGACTAAAACTTACACACCCTGTCATTAAAGGGCCTCCCCTGAATGTTAAGGCGGCTTTTAGGAATTTCTTCCTTCCAACCCGTGTAGATTTCCTCCTCAGCAGCCTTGTCGTTCCCAAGAGCGTCTGTTTTGACGTTCCCAGCAACCACTCCTGCAACTGAAGAGTAAACCCACGCAAGTGGCTGTGCTCGCTTGCGAATCCTGGGTTAGGTTTGTACATGGGTTAGCTTGCAGCGTCAATACTAATTTTAGGTTAGTTGTAGTTAAATCTTCAATGAGGTCATATTTTTAGCTCACTTTTCCCGGGTGGGAGTGAGAGGTTGTTGGCATTGTCCTTGCTGTCACCCCTATGCCGGGGTGTTAAGTAAGTGCGGGCCTGGGGGTGTGTTTTAATGGTTAAACCACGTATTCCTAGCCTGAGGTTTGACATTTTTACCTCACGATTGTAGCCTCCTGACCTCTAAAAGTTCGAGGAGTTTTCATGAATTCGGGTGTAACCAAGAAGAAGCTTTTTATCAGCAATCTTGATTTTGAAGTGACCAGCGAGCAGCTACGGCAGCTATTCGACGAAGTTGGTCCAGCGTTAAGTGTTGTAGTAGCAACTGACCGCGAGACTAAGCGTTCAAAGGGCTTTGCGTTCGTTGAGATGGACCGTGAAGAGGATGCTGCTAAGGCAATTGAGGCCCTCAACAACCGCGTTGTTAATGGCCGCCCGATGAAGGTGTGCGAAGATCGCGGTAAGAACTCTGGCCCATCATCTGCCGGCGCAGGTGCTGGAGAGGGTGGAGAAGGTGCGCGCAGGTTCGAGCCACTTCCTTCTATCCAACGCATGCAGCTCTTCAAGCGCCGTAAGAAGCTAGACCCTTTTACTGAGGATCCTACTAAGACGGTTGATTACAAAGACGTTACCATGCTCTCGAAGTTCGTTAGTGAGCGTGGACGTATCCTCTCGCGTCGGTTGACCGGCTTGAGCGCATACAACCAGCGCAAGGTTGCTAAGGCTATCAAGCGTGCTCAGTCTCTTGGACTGATGGCTTATACTTCGATCCAGGGCGAGCGGTAGTTTAGGCTCCCTTGGGAAGTAGAGATGCAGTTACGGGAACCTCACCCGTAGCTGCATTTTTTGTTTGGCGGCTATAGCAGATGTAGGTCGGTGGCAGTTGCGGCTCAGGGCTCCTACTAAAAAGGGGCTAAGTAGTAATTGCTGAGTCACTAATCGTAATCGTGCGGTAGGATATCGTTCATCGGAAACGCGTCGCCTGAGTGGGGACCAAAGTAGAACCGCACCATGGTGCTTGCTGTCCAAGAGTCCGCGCCAGCGATGCTGGTGTATTCAAGGCCACTCATCAGTTTGAGGCGATGTTTAGCGATGTAGTAGTTCAATCCCAAGTAGGTAGCCTGATAGAGGTCTCCTGCAGTGATTCCAGCCGCCTGCTCATATCGACGTTGAGGCTGTAGGCCTTTCTCATCGTTTGATACGGCGAGCTGATACCTGGTTGCTACCTGCCACTCATGACTGAAGAAGTAGCTTGGCTGAAAGTTGATTCCCGTAGCATTTCCGTTATCGCTTCCGATTCCTGAAACAAGCTCGGTTACAACGGCAGTGTGTCCCTTTATGGCGATCAGCGCTCCTGATAGACCGTTGCTAAAGCGATTGAAGTTAGTTGCGTTGTGATTAGCATCGCTATGCACATAGGTTGTGTGAAGGGTAATATTGTCCGCCCACGAAGTTTTACCCAGGCTATGGTAGACAGCAGCGAGGTACGAGTAGCCAGAGTCAAACTCTGTGAAGGCTTTGCCCATGTCCTGTCCCGTCGAATTGGTGAAGAAACCGGTGTAGTACGAAGTATTCTTGGACTTGCCCTGGACCGTTATGGCGGGCGTGTAATCGGCATTGAACATGTTGGTCAACATTCCGCGCTCAAGATAATTGATGTATCGACTTGAAACGTTTCGGTCGTGAGTGAAGCGGTGCTTCTGTTGACCTACGGTGATGGCAAACTCCGGTGCAAATGACCACTGAGCCCACAATTCGGTAAAGCCGTTGTAGAAAGGATCAATATCGGAGCCACTCACCATTTGAGCGTGGACAGTTAGCTTTTTAAGCATTCGGGCCTGTCCACCCAGTCGGAATCGGCGCGTCTCGTAGCCGTTATCCTGTCCGGTTGAGGCCTCGGTCCAGTGGTACTGTCCATGAAAGCGTCCAAGAAGCCAGAACTCTTGTACTACGGAGTTACTACCACCATTGTAGACTTCACCCAGATTCTCTAATGCCTCTCCGAGATTGAAGGGCTTGGTATCAACTTCTGAATAAGCGGGGGGCGCCTCCGTCGAAAGGGCGGCTAGATTAGGAGCGCCTTGAGCGGATGCTTGACATATATTCCCACAGACAATCAGGATAGCTGAACAGAACGCTCTCACTCTCTCCTCTTACCACTCGCCGTTATCGCCCGCACTATATCTCCATCACCCCGCTAGAACAAAATGCACGCCCGCCTCTCACCAACCTGTAGCATGGGCTAGGCAGAAGTTTTTCCTCTTCTATTGAAACTGACCCTGAACAAATATGACTTGACGCATGGGCGGTATCCGTTAGATTTGTCGAGGAAAAACCGGCATGACCCCTACCATAGAGCCAATTTTACCAACAGCAGAACGCATCGAAATGCTTAAGCGCTGCTTTGCCTCTCAGTTGGGCTTGGAGTCCGGAAAGCAGCTCTTCTTAGTGACCGTGCCGTTGCGTGTATGTCCTTTGGGTGCTCATAGCGACCATCAAGGAGGGATTGTCTCCGGTCTTACAATAGACCGCTCAGTGCTGCTACTTGCACAGCGCAGTGAACAACCAGACGGTGAAGTCTTTGCGGCTAACTTTGGAGAAAAGTGCCACGTTCACTTTAATGACATCCCCGTTCGAATTCCGGGAGATTGGGGGAACTACCTGCGTGGTGCCGTGCGCTCTTTGAGTGCAGCTAAGGGGGCTCTGACATATGGATTTCGCGGAGTGGTTCACGGGGCGATGCCGATAGGTGGATTAAGCTCATCGGCTGCCGTGACCATCGCTTACCTTAAAGCCCTTGCGCACGTAAACGGTTTGTCACTCTCGGCTCTTGAGCTTATCATGCTTGTTCGAGCGACCGAGAATGGATACCTCGGATTGCATAACGGCATCCTTGACCAGTCGGTAATCGTCTCAGGCCGGAAAAACGAATTGGTGTGTATCGATTGCAGTGACCACACAATCAGCACGGTGCCGGCCAGTGCGTCAGCAGAGCCCTGGGAGATCCTGGTGGTGTACTCGGGTCTCAGTCGACAACTTACAGCGACACCGTTTAATCAACGAGTAGCCGAATGTCACGAAGCTGCGCGGGAGTTGCTTCTGTTGCAGGGCGAAGGCCCCTCCGAAAAGCCGCTGCTTGGTGATGTTCCCGAGGAAGTGTTTGAAGCATACGGTCATAAGTTGCCTGAAAATCTGCGGCGACGGGCGCGCCATTTCTTTACCGAACGAGCGCGTGTGAGACGTGGCATTCAGCTGTGGAGAGCCGGAGATACAAAGGCATTTGGTGCGCTTATAACCGAGTCGGGTAGAAGCTCGATTGAGAATTACGAGGCTGGAAGTCCTGCCCTTATCTCGCTCTACGAAATCATGTCTGCCATAGACGGAGTGTACGGAACCCGATTTTGCGGTGGAGGTTTTCAAGGGTGCTGCCTGGCACTTATTGATCCTCGAAAACGTGAAGCTGTAGCAGAGGCGCTTGATGTCGCGTACACGACGCGGCACCCTGAACTAGCAGATGATTACTCAATACATTTTTGTCAGTCATCCGATTCCGTTTCTCTCGAAGCCATCTCTTAGTTATGATCGATACCGCTATTATTCTAGCTGCTGGAAGGGGCTCTCGTCTTAAACAAGTTACGGCTACACGCTCTAAAGGGTTAGTGCCGATTGCAGGCCGTCCCATGATTGGGCGTGTTATCGATGCGCTACAGGATTCTGGAATTTCAAAATTTATTGTTGTTCGTGCACCGCACGATGAGGAGTTAGCGCAGTTTTGCTCGGCTATTCCCGGGGCAGTAACAGTTGTTCAACCGCAGCCTCTTGGTAGTGGGCACGCGCTACAACAGTGTGCACCGCTTGCGCCTGAATCATTTCTGGTCTGTGCGTGCGATAGCCTTATTCCAAGTAGCGATATCAGCCGCCTAATTGCTGCGCATGACGCTCGCGCTGTAGCGACCCTTAGTATAATCGAAGTGCCTTCGGATACTTCGCTTGGATCACGCTCAGTAGTAACGATGAGTGGTGACACCGTGCTTGATTTTATTGAAAAACCAGGTCCAGGTGAGCGCCTCTCTAATATCTCGTCACTACCGCTCTACATACTCTCGCAGGATATATTTCCTGAACTCGCAACGCTTACTCCATCGGCACGAGGTGAGATAGAGCTGCCTCAAG
>JBIIHY010000294.1:0-4452 GCA_044235305.1 Bdellovibrionota bacterium | reverse complement strand
CGATAAAATAGGTCCTGCCTAAATGCCTTGGCTCGTACGAGCTCTTCAAGATTTTTATTAGTAGCTGTCACCACCCGCACGTTCACTTTGACAGGCTTAGACCGTCCTACGCGGAAGAACTCTTGCTCCTGCAGGAAGCGCAGCAGCTTCACCTGGACTGCAAGGCTCAACTCACCGATCTCATCCAAGAACAGCGTGCCACCGTCAGCCAATTCAAACTGGCCAATACGCCTATCCACTGCATGCGTAAAGGCTCCCTTCTCATGACCAAAGAGTTCCGACTCAATTAAAGTTTCCGGTATAGCCGCGCAGTTTATCGCCACAAACGGCCCCTGTGCACGTTGCGAGCGGTCGTGAATCTGACGAGCCACCAGCTCTTTTCCAGTTCCCGATTCGCCCGTGATTAATACGGTTGAATCACGGCCAGCAACCTGATCAATCTGCTTGAACAGGTGTAGCATCCCCGCACTACGGCCAACCATCGGGCCGAAGTCAGCACTCATGGCAATCTTCTGCGAAGCAGAGCGCGCAGGCCCACTTGGCGAAGTATCATCGGTAGCGTGCAGATGGGACTGTTCGGATTCCTCTATCAGCGCCGCAATCAGAGCTGCTAGCTCACTGGGGTCGCACGTTTTAGCAAGAAAATCATGAGCGCCTCCCTTCATAGCCTTAACTGCGTTAGAGACAGTAGCGTCAGCAGTGAGTACAAGCACCGGGGTTTTCGTGGCGTGCGCACGCAGTTGACGGAGCACGGCAAAACCATCAGCAGAAGGAATTGCAGTATCAAGCACAATAAGGTCAGGCTTCTGATTAGCTACAAGCTTAAGCGCCTCATCCCCATCAGATGCCGTTTCGACATGATATGTCTGTGAGAGGACCTTGGCGAGCGACTCGCGACCTGCGGCTTCATCATCGACGATTAGAATTGAGCGCTGCGAGTTTAATGTCATTGTGGGGGTTACGATGCTAAAACCAGACAACCTCAAACGATACTCACGAGGCCGCTTCAATAGGATGCCTTCACCCTACCCTTCGGCGCGCTTCGAATACGGGACACCGACTCCCTCTGTAGGAATCTCTTGTTGGTCAGGCGACGCCGGGCAGTGACGTACCAACGTACCGAATAAAACCAATTAACATCAATTGGTTAGCGAGCCGCTGCGACTATAACACGGGCCGCACTGCGCAAGACTACTGCACGGCATGAAGCTGCTCCTCTTGCTCCATCTGCTGCGAGCCATCCTGAAGCTGCGATGGTGGTGGTGATGGTGGTGGTGGTGGTAGGCCCTGCCCCTGTTCCGCCCCACCTCCTTTAACCTGCCGCACCTTTTCAAGTTGTGGCAAAACTTCCCGCAAAAGCTGCTGGGCTTCATTTTGCAGCAACCCCGTTACTTCTTGCAGAAACTCTGGTGTGCTCTTACCGTTTACGGTCACAGCTGAACCCTTTTGGGCTATGCTGACAGCAATCTCTTCAGGTGAATCCGGGCTGCTATCTACCCTCTGCACTATGCGCTCGACGGCCGCAACTATCTTATCAAAAAGTGGTTCTGAGAAAAGAAATGCGAGTACCTCTTTCTCCTGGTCTGATACAGGCTGTTCACTCGTGGTACTTTGATCTGGTTCTAGGAAAGTTGCTAATCCAGACCTGACTGCAAATACCGTAATTGGCTCGCGAAGCTGCCGCACTATATGCACAAGCTTAAATACTTTGACCTGACTACTCCACCCATCTGGTCCATCCCGCTCCCCGTTTAGCTCAATCCCCACGCCGCTATCAAGCATCGCTGTAGCCCGTAGTTTACCCTGAGCACCGAGCAACTCGAATAGGCTTGCGCCTCCAGACGGTGTCTTTACTGCAAGATGCATCTCATTGCTCGCGGCCTGAGCGAAATACAGGTCCGCCAGAGAACGGTACAAGGAGTAGATGGTGACGTACAACCCCTGGTTCGACAGAACTTCCCGTAAGCTTCGCAAAGAGCTAGCGGTGACTCGTTCACTATCGATACGTGCCTCCTTTAGCGCCGAAAAGTAGAGGTCCTGCTTTACAAACGCTTCAAGCGCTCTCTTTATATCAAGCGGCGCAACGCGCTGCCGTAGGTCTACCAACAACGGTTTGCCATCTCCCTGCAGAAACTGCACGCTACCATTTAGCTCCATGAGACGACTGAAGACGAAGGGCAGACGGAACGAAAATCGGTCGAACAAAACCGTGAAGGGCGGAACTGGGAACCCAGTATCGCCTGGAGGGGCGTTTTCTCTTAACCCCAGACGACTTGCCGGAAGGGTGACTTCAAAACCTCCTTTCATGATAAAATTTCCACCTTCTAACAAACCTGCCTGTACCTTACGTACAACCTCCATGGATGCAGCCACCTGTGCATCCTCTGGTGTGGAGCTCTGTGTTGGCAACATTTCAAGCCACTTTCCAAACGCACTTCCGTACTTAAAATCACAGTCTAGGTCACTCCGAACTTTCAGCATCTCTTTGGCGTCTATTTCCCAGTGAATCCCGCCGCCACTTATCGCTCCACTTATGATCTCAGAACCGTTATCTTCAGTGCGCAGTGTCGATACACCGCTGATCTGTAGACCGGCTAGCTCATCTGCGATACGTCGAGGTTGTGCTAGTAGTTTAATCACTTGCATCTCCCGCTGATACGCTAGAGCCGCACTACGAAACACCACCGCCGCTGCATAGCGCTCGCCAGATAGGAGTAGCGACGCCGTTCTGTCACCCACCTTCATGACATAGCGCGCATCCTTGAACGGGTCGGCGGTTATCGTAAGCGAATTACCCCACATAGGCACAGACACTCGGTAATGCAGCGGCTCGCCGGCTGGGGTAATCGTTGCGGTCGACGTCTGCACCTCGTGCTGGCCAGCTAGCTTTACAGAAGACTGCGAGGATACCGATCGAAGGTCGAACTCTACTCCCACTTCTCCCTGTAGGGCACCTACAAAACGGACGCCGCCGCGGTCCAGCTTGAGGGATACTGTGACCTCTGAGTTAGGCCCCAATGAAAAATTAACATCTCGTTGCGCTAGCCTCTGCTCGAGACGCATACAACCGTAGTACCACGCCCCTGCGTAGCCGCCAGCGAGCAGAAATGTAAGAATAAGAAAAACTTGTATGAGTCTTTTCACGTGCACTTCCCCACCAAAATGAGAGCTCGGATGGGTTCGGCAGCAGGCGAGAGAACCTTAACAGTCAGGGCCGATCTTGCTCCCCGTCAACTGTAGGGACTTTGAAATCAATCACCCCGTGGTACGTAATCCACCCGCGATAGCGTTAGTCACCAGCAGAAGCCGCTCAAGCTCGCGTGCATCCCGACTCTCCCGCCAACGACGGAGCATTGCAACTTGCGTGCGGTGCAGCTCTCGCAACGGGGGCTCGCGCAGCGAGAGTGTCTTTGACATTCGCGGACGCCGCTCGGCGAAGGTGCCAGAGAGCAACTCTGCGAGCAGCCCTCGCGCGCGGTGAAACTCTTGCAGGATGTCATTCATAAAACCCTCTGCAAGTGTCGAGTCACTACACAAGGTAGCATACATCTGCATAATCTCTTCGCTGGCGCTGTAGAGCGAGGTTTCAACGTTTAAAAAGAGATACGATGCGGCCGGCGAGCTTACCGCGAGTTCTTGCAGCGCCGACCACTCACTTCCCCCCCGCTCTCGAACAGCAGCCAGAGCTGCCCCGACTCCGTACCACCCGCTCAACAGAAAGCGAGACTGGTTCCAGGCAAACACCCAGGGAATCGCTCGTAAGTCGGAGAGCGACGCGGCCCCAGAGCGACGCGATGGCCGCGAGCCGATCTTACTCTGTTCAATCACATCCAGCGGGGTAACTTCACGAAAGAAACGCACGAACCCATCTCGACCTACCAAATCCTGGTATGCAACGCGACTCGTAGTCGCGAGCGGACGAAAGAGCGCATCGTTAGTTGTGGCGTCCTGTCGCTCACCGACTACATGACCAACGGTCCCTGCAAGGAGCATTTCGAGATTGTACGATGCAGTAAGCAAGTTTGCGTACTTCTGTGCGATAGTCTCACCCTGCTCTGTGACTTTAATTCCGTGCAGCAATGACTGCTGCGGGAGCGAGCCTAAGAACCTATCAGTGGGCCCGGCACCACGACTTACAGTGCCACCACGTCCGTGGAAAAATCGAAGCGGCACGCCCTTCTCCTCTGCTACCCGCAGGAGTTGATTTTGCGCACACTGCAGTGCCCAGAAGCTCGCTAGAATACCGCCGTCCTTGTTACTATCGCTGTATCCGATCATCACATCTTGCGCCCTCTGGGACTCAATCTGTGTGCGCACAACGGCGCGATCGCTTAGATACTCACCCATGATTTTATGGCTGTGTTCTAAGTCATCAATGGTCTCAAAGAGCGGGACGACCTGAAGAGGTAGCACTAAAGACCCACCCTCCGCGCGTGCCAACTCTCCCTCCCG
>JBIIHY010000032.1:0-14248 GCA_044235305.1 Bdellovibrionota bacterium | reverse complement strand
ATTTTTATAATACCTTTCTCTACTACCTCCGGCGTAAAATTCTGCTTGGCGAATTCAATCCCATTTTTAGAAAGCTCGTTCCAGCGTTGCTCGCAGGTGTACAGCTCAACAACTGCATCAGCAATAGAGGCCGCGTCGTCACGAATTGTAATTGTCATACCTTCTAACAACCCCATGCCCTCACTGCCAGTTGAGGTAGTGACACACGGAACTCCGTAACTAAGGCTAGTGACTATTTTCCCCTTCATCCCAGCACCATACCGCAGCGGCGCTACTGATAATCGGCAGCTGTCGAATATATCATCAAGATTCTCAACAAATCCCCTGATTTCAACATCTGCGCTAGCAAGGTCCAAGACACTCTGGGGTGGATTGCTACCAACTACGATGAATTTGACGCCCTGTAAGCGCACCTTGAGAAGCGGAAGAACATCTTTGCAGAAAAAAAGCACTGCATCAGTATTGGGAGGGTGCGCAAAACCTCCGAGAAAAACGATATTACTTCGCTCGAAATATGACTTTCGAGATCCAGGAACCTCCTGAATCAGCGGCAGCATAAAGGTTTTTACCTCTGGCGCTAAGTTATGGATGAGCTCGACCTCACTCTTGTTGAGCAGAATCGTCGCATCAGTGTCCTTCATCACAGCAAGTTCCTGCCGTTTCATCTCCTCGGCGAGTTGCAACTTCACCTCAGATTTTTCGATGTGCGCCTCCCTCTCCTGTCTAACAAAATGAAGATCCACTGTGTTTAGCACGACTCTGGCTTGAGGCGCATAACGACGCACTGCGTCAAGCCTGCGCGCTGCATGTGGAGCACGATAAAGGAAGACAACGTCAAACTTCTTACCGTGTTGCTCAAGAAAAGCATCAAGAGAGGAGATAAATGGGTAGTGCCAACACTCTACACCCATGCGCTGCAACCGCTCGGTATATCCCTCAATTGGCAACAGATTATCCTCTGGAACAAACGTGACCCCGTATCCAAGCTTGAGGAATATCTTCATAAACGCCCAAATTACCTGCGAGCCAGCATCGCGGTCCGGCGTTGGGGTTAGTGCATCAAGAAACAACACACGCTTTTTTACTCCACGCTCCCGCTCTAACTCAACGGCAGCACCGCTTTGTCCATGACTCAAAAGAATGTGGCACCAGCGATCGTACAGCTTGAGCAAGTTAATTTTCTGATAAGCCTTAACCCCTTTGTTTGCATCTGTACCTGACGAAATACCTTCGCAATGAACAACCCGTGATGCCGGTTGATAGAGCACCTGATAACCAGCCTGCCGAATCTTCACACCAAGATCAGCATCCTCTGCGTACGCGGGAGAATAGTAGGTGTCGAAACATCCAACTTCGAAGAAAAGTGTGCGCGGCACCATAATCGAAGCACCGGAGCAGTAATCTACTGGTCGCAAATAATTAAACTCCGGGAGTAGCCTATTACAACCACGTCCGTAATTCCAAACAGCTCCATCTCGCCAGATAATTCCTGCGGCCTCTTGCAACTGACCGTTTGGATAGATTAACTGCGATCCTACCAGCCCGACAGCGGCGCGAGCCTTAAAGGTTTCATAGAGGTGGTCCATCCAATCAGGAAGAAGCTGCGTATCATTATTCAAGAAAAGCAGATACTCACCAGCTGCCTCGTTAGCACCACGATTGCACGAAGCGATAAACCCCCCATTCACGGGTTGGCGCACGTAACGTATGCCGGGCAGTTCAGCTAAAACTTTTGCCGTACTCTCCTCTGAGCAATCGTCTACAAGAATCACTTCGAATGGAATCCGCGCTCCTATTCGAAGCAAAGAACGAATACACAACAACGTGATCCGTAGGTGGTTATAAATAGGAATAACAACTGAGACCGTAGGCGATTGGCGTTTTTCTACGACCAATGACTTGCTTGCACTTGCAAGCTGGGCTATCTCGACCTGCAGCGCATCCAACTCTCCGTCATTGAAATGTGGTCGAGGGACCGGGTACCAGTCTTTAAGATAGTGCTCGACTGACTTCTCGGCCGCAATCCGAGCATCCTGGTTCCACTCCAAGAAAAACTTTTCATCAAAGAAGAGTCCTGGAGGAAGCGCTGCCGGGGAAGGCGCGTAACAACCCAACGTTTTCTGTGCAATACGCAGCAGCTTCGCTGGCGCCCGTTTTGCCTTGCGAACTACTTTATGAGCTAATCTATTCAAGCGTACCTGCGTCGAGTACAAAAGCGGTCTATTCTGCACCTCAGCCTGCAACAGCGCCTGCGCGTTGCCCCATTCTCGATAAATATACTCCGCCTTAGCATCGAGATCAGCTACCCGCTGCCGGTAAGCGAGCAGTTTCTGGGATTTCCGAACAAGATCAACCTGCGTTCGATGGAGCTCTCGAAAAAGATACTCCGCCTTTACCTCAACAGCGGACACCTCCTGTTCGAGCAAAGGAACCAGCTCTTCCCCCTTACTTTTAGCGTCATTCAAAAGCTCGACATGGTGGCGAAGGTTAATAATCTCGCGGTCGCGTTCACCAATTCCCCCTGTCAAAGAGCTAACAAGGTAAGGGCTCGACCCTCCATCAAAAACCGAGGGGACCAGCTCGGGAAATCCTCCATCACTAGCAAAAGCTATCAGATATGGGGAGCGAGGAAGCTCAGATACTTTTTCAATTTTCTCTGACTCCCTGCTAAAAATAGCGTTAGCACCCGAAAATCCCTCTCCGCTAATTACGGAACCAAATACATTACGCTGGGCTCCAACAGCGACGTGAGCAAAATTACACGTAAGCAAAGTTACTAACTCTTCCCTTGAGAGCTCCTTAACATGGAACTCGTTCTCTCCCTGACGATAGCTGTGGTAGGTATCCCGTTCAGGAGAAGAAATAATTAACAGTCCATCCTGCCGGAGAACCCTCTTCACCTCGCGCAAGAACAGCTCCTGCTGCGTTATGTGTTCTATTGTTTCAAAACTAACCACAACATCGATCGAGTCGTCCTCTACGGGCAGCTTCTCACAGCTACCCTTCAAAAACTGCAGCTGCGGTCGCGCATACTTCTCGCGTGCCGCAACGACACTGGCTTCATCAATATCAACTCCAATCACCGACTGAGCCACCTGAGCAAGCATGTAGCTTCCATACCCCTCGCCGCTTGCTATATCGAGCACTGCTTTCTGCTTTACGTAGTGCGTTGCCAACATGTAGCGGTGGAGATGCTCCAGCTCAATCTCCATGGAGAGGCCGGGTAGAAATCGTTCACCTGTGAAATCTTGCGTACTAGCTCCGGAAGGGAGGTGAATGCTATCGGATGCGGTACGGTTATCGCACACAACTAGCGGACCAGAAGACACCTGCTCGCTTCCTTCAGTTGTGGCCTCTACTGGCTTATCTTGGGTGTTACTCATGCGACCCTTCGCAGCTAAACTCTCTACTAAAGCTCATGTGCCCAGCTCACTCACTCCACTACGGAGTCGGCGAGCGTGCCCCATCAAACACCCTCTTCGCCAAAGCCTCTATTAGCTCATCCACCCCTAGGCCAACAACGCTTGAGATAACGATGACTTCGTAGCCGCGATCTGTAAATACCTTCTTGTAATGTTCCACGCGCTCTTCAGAAGCTACGGCATCAACTTTAGTCAGCACTACTATCTGTGGCCTGGTAGCGAGCTCCTCAGAAAATGCAGCCAGCTCACCGTTTATAGTGTCGAAAAGATCTTCTAAGTCAGCCTCTTCCCCCGCCTCGGTGAGCTGGGTGAGATTTAAAAGGTGCGCAATGATCTTTGTGCGCTCGACGTGCTTCAGAAAACGGATTCCCAGACCACGGCCTTCACTTGCCCCTGGGATCAAGCCCGGGATGTCTGCAACTACGAAGCTGCGACCCCCCTTCGCCTGCACAACACCTAAATTAGGCACCAGCGTAGTAAACGGATAATCGGCTATCTTGGGCCGCGCGGCTGAAATGCGCGAGATAAGGGTCGACTTACCTGCATTCGGAAAACCTACAAGCCCCACGTCGGCCACCAACTTAAGCGAGAGCATGTAGGAGCCTCCCTCGCCCGCCTCGCCTGGCTGTGAGTGCTCAGGGGCTTGGTTCGTTGAGGTCTTAAAGAATGCGTTCCCCTTACCTCCTCGACCACCTTTGGCAATCACAAATTCTCGATCTAATGCATCGAGATCAACTACCAGATCGCCCACCTCTTCTGTCTCAGTATTGAAAGCGAACACCTGCGTTCCTACCGGCAGGCGGATTACGATATCGTCTCCTGCACGGCCATCCTTACGGCTACCTCCCCCGGCCTGCCCGGCTGGCGCTTCCCACCGCGCTTGAAACTTAAAGTCGAGCAGCGTGTGAACGTTCTGGTCGGCACGCAGGATTACGGAACCACCGCGCCCACCATTCCCTCCATCTGGACCTCCAAGCGGAACGAACTTCTCGCGCCTAAAATGACGCGACCCAGGGCCTCCCTTGCCGGCCTGAACTTCTATGACTGCTTCATCAATAAACTTCATAAAACTTCAATAAAAAAGGAGTGTGGGCAAAACTGCACCGCACTCCCCTTTAAGTTTTTAAGGCCTACAACCGCCCTACTACTTTACGCAGCCTGGAGCGGCTTTACACAAATGTACTGTCGGAGCCCCTGCTTGAACTCAACCACGCCGTCTACAAGAGCAAACAGAGTGAAGTCGCGCCCGGTCCCAACGTTTGGTCCTGCGTGAAAAGTGCTACCACGCTGCCGCACGAGGATGCTACCTGCGCTAACTACCTCTCCACCGCATCGCTTAACTCCGAGACGCTTTCCACGGCTGTCTCGACCGTTTCTGGTACTTCCTACCGCTTTCTTATGTGCCATTGTATCACCTTAGCTGTATCAACTTAGAAATTTAACTTCAGACGGAACTGTAGATGCTTATTACAGAGCCACGCTGTCGATTACGATCTCACTACGGTCGTGGCGATGACCCTGCTTCTTTGTGTAACCGCCCTTGAGTCGCTTCTTGAAGATAATTACCTTCTTGTCGCGCTTGTGAGCTACAATGCGACCTGTAACTGTTACTCCGAGCGACTTGGTATCACCCGAGAGGATCTTTAACTCAGCGCCACCAACCTTCCCTGCCATCAGAACATCAGGGAATGTGATGGTATCGCCAGGATTACCCTCGACCTGATCGATAGAAATGCGAGCGCCTGGGCTCACCTTGTACTGCTTGCCAGCTGTGCGAACAACGGCGAATACCTTTGGCTCTGCTTCTGCAACCGCGCTTGATGTCTCTTTATTTTTAGCCATAACAACTACTTTCACCCTTTTTGGCACCCTTGGTCGTAAATATTGCGGCACCAACCTTCTCTAGAGATACCCCATAGCCATAACTGCCTGAAAGCACTAGAGTCGGAACGTCAGGGGTGTAAAGATACCCATCTGGCCGCCGAAAAGCAAGGCGATGAGCTATATCATATAGCCTTTAATTCTTGCTATACTTCGGCTGTCAGTCTTTTTAACCAGGAAGGTTCATCGGGTCACGGGAAGATGCGGGGAGAGGGATTCGTAATAGCGGTCATAGAGGACGAGGAGCTTATCCGTAAGAGCCTCGTCATGAACCTAGAGCTTGAGGGCTTCAGGGTAGTCACTGCCAGTGACGGCGAAGAGGGTGTGCTTTTGGTCAACAACGAGAAGCCCGATCTCATCATAATGGACGTCATGATGCCCCGAAAGGATGGGCTTCAGGCCTGCCGGGAGATTCGCATGGCGGGCATATCCACACCGCTGATATTACTTACTGCTAGAAGCAGCGAAGTCGACAAGGTGCTAGGTTTGGACCTTGGAGCAGACGACTATTTAGCTAAGCCGTTTGGAATGCTTGAACTTATTGCTCGCGTTAAGGCCCTCCTGCGACGCATCCAGCGCATGACCTCTATCGATGAAGTGCGTTTTTCAGACGTAGTGATAGATTTCAAAGCTTACAAAGCTCAACGGGCTCAAGAAGAACTTGAGCTGTCAGCTCGCGAATACCGCCTGTTGCGGTACCTTGTAGCTAAGCAGGGTTCGGTTGTTTCTCGTGATGAGCTACTTGACGAAGTTTGGGGTTACAACTCGTACCCTACTACCCGAACGGTGGACAATCACATTGCAAGACTCCGCCAGAAGATAGAATCCAACATAGACGAACCGCGCCACATCCTTACGGTCCATGGCGTTGGTTATAAGTTTGTTGCTTAGTAGAGCAGTGCCGATTGTGTCGTGAGGCCAACCTGACTCCAGGTGGTTAAGACTCTGCGCGCTGTCTCTGAGAAAACGCGCGCAGGAAAACGCGCGCAGATCAATAACCCAATAATATCAAGCCATTACCTGAATAGCCGAATGAATGTCACATATTCTTAAAAATTTTGTAACAAATTTGCACCGATTTCCTACCAAGTGAATCTTAATGCAGGAAGACGATGCTGTTGTCTTCCGGTTACGAGGTTCTAGTGCAGGTTTAGAAAATGGGTACCAGGAAGGTCCCATGACAGTGAAGGGTTTTAAGGAAGCCGGAAGCTTTTACTTTTACGAGCCGTATTTTCTGAATTAGTTAAGGACCCTCACTATGAACGATAAGAACTTCTCTACTCCATCCAACACCCAATTCGAAATCCTTGAGTGCCGCGACGTATCAGCTCGCCTGGGTGACTACATCGACAACGATCTCCCACCTGTAGAGCGCAAATCAATCGAAGAGCACCTCGACAATTGCGCCGAATGCGCAGCCTTCTTCGCCTCATACAATCACGTTATTCAAAGCGCAGCTGAGCTCCGTGAGCCAGAACAGCCTCTTGCTATCGATGTTCAGAACCGCTTGCGCAAAGCGCTCAATGAGCGGCTAGGAATCAATCTCCCCTTTATCGCATAGTCGAGCCCGAACGGGCCCGCCGAGCTATCGCTTGCTCCGCTGGCCCTTTTTCTAAACACTTGCAACTTTGACCACACTGCCCGGTTAAGAAAGGCCCGGGCGCCCCCACACCCTACTGTTGACGCGCCCCCTGCCCCTTCGTAACCTGCGCCAATGACAGCACAGCACCCAAACACCTACCTCATCGACGGCTCAGGCTACATCTTTCGCGCCTTTTATGCGGTGCAATACCTTTCCACCAAAGATGGGTTCCCAACGAACGCGCTCTTTGGCTTTCTGCGGATGCTGCTCAAGACGATGAATCAGGCTTCGTCCGCTCACGTCGTTATGGTGTTTGACGCTGGAAAGAAGACCTTCCGTAACGACCTCTACCCTGAGTACAAAGCGAACAGAACGGAGTGCCCACCTGAACTGCTGCAACAGATGCCGTATTTCCGCGAACTATCTGCTGCACTTGGCCTCCCAGTGCTCGAACGCCCAGGGTACGAGGCAGACGACATCATAGCTACACTGACAGAAGAGCTAACCAAACAGGGCAAACCTGTTGTCATCGTGTCCGGCGATAAAGACTTGATGCAGCTCGTTACTGAGAACGTTCAGATCTGGGACACGATGAAAGAGCAACGCTACGGAATTCCCGGCGTTGTCGAGAAGTTCGGTGTTACCCCTGACAAGGTAGTTGAATTCCTTGCCCTCACCGGAGACACCTCAGATAACATCCCTGGAGTTGATGGCGTTGGCCCAAAGACAGCCACTCAACTGGTGCAGAAATACGGCACAGTAGAAGAGATAATCTCGCGCATCGAGGAGATCAAAAACGATGCAGAAATTCGCAATCGCAAAAAGATCGCTGAAACGATCGAACAGAACCTAGAACAGCTACGACTTTCGCGCAAACTCGTTGAAGTCGATCGCAAAGTTCCGCTCTCGGTAATAGCTGAGCAAGAGACCGACATAGAAGCCCTCCTTGCGCGTAAGGAGGTAGAGCCTGAGCACCTCTCTGCTCTCTTTGAAAAGTTTGAGTTCACATCACTTCTCAAGGAGTTCTCAAGCCATATCAGCCCAGCAAAAAATTCAAAGCGCACTGAAGAGTTCTCGTACAGAACTATCCTCGCCCCTGAGTTTGCAACATGGAGCAAAGAGCTCCTCTCTCAGAAGAGCTTCTCATTTGACCTTGAAACTTCGTCGCTTAACATTCACGAAGCAAAGATCATCGGAGCATCGTTCTGTTGGGATAACACAGCCGCCTACTACGTACCCCTCAACCACAACACCATCACGAACCAAGTATCCTGGGAAACATTCAAAGGCACTGTCTCAAGACACTTCGCAGACCCTGCAGTTAACAAGTGCGGCCAAAATATAAAGTACGACATGAGCGTGCTTGAGATAAATGGAATCAACGTTGAAGGAATATCGTTTGATTCGATGGTAGCAGCTTATCTTCTAAACCCCGACAGCCGCAGCTTCAATCTCACAGCCCTTGCAAGCGATTTCCTCCACCTTCCTACCATTGAATTTGAAGACGTGACCGAAGGAAGCGCTGACTTTGCTGGCGTTGCCGCCGAGCCAGCCACTCGATACGCCTGCCAGGATGCTCACTATGCATGGCTGCTGAAAGAGCTTTTAACAGAGCGCATAGAACAGCAAGGATTAAGCAAGGTTCTCTCTCAACTTGAGGTGCCACTCATCCCGGTTCTTGCCCGCATGGAGCAAGCAGGCATCAAGGTAAACGCTGAGATGCTTGCTAAGATGTCCGAGGAATTTGCAACTCAGTTGGCAGAGCTTGAAAAACAGATCTACAACACAGCCGGTACCGAGTTTAACATAAATTCACCAAAGCAGCTCTCAGAGATACTCTTTGTAAAGCTTGCAATTCCCACAAAAGGTGTGAAGAAAACAAAGACTGGCCTCTCTACTGACTCATCAGTCCTAGAGAAGCTCTCAGAGATTCACCCACTACCTGCCGTACTACTTGAGTACCGCGGGCTGCACAAACTCAAATCGACATATACTGATGCGCTAGCAACTCAGATCTCTCCAGTGACCGGTCGAGTTCACACGCGCCTCAATCAAACCATCACCAGCACTGGACGCCTGTCGAGCTCAGACCCTAACTTACAGAACATCCCTGTTCAGAGCGCAGCAGGGCGACGCATTCGTTCTGCCTTTATCCCTGAACAAGGCAAATTCTTTATCGCAGCAGACTATTCGCAGATAGAACTAAGACTTCTCGCCCACCTGAGTGGCGACGCGAATATGATTAAGGCTTTCCAAGACGGCACAGATATTCACGCCAACACGGCGCGCGAGATTATGGGACTTGGAGCCCATGAAGAGGTACCAGATGAGATTCGACGCATCGGAAAGACCATCAATTTCGGTATAGTTTACGGCATGGGAGCCTTCCGTTTAAGTAAAGAGCTTGGCATCCCGGTGCATCAGGCGAGTGCCTACATTACCAACTACTTCTCACGCTATCCGAGGGTAAAAGAATACTTCGCTGCGCTTGAGGATGCTGCCATGTCGCGCGGTGAAGTAGAAACTATCTTCGGCCGCAAGCGAGTCATCAGCGCAATCGACACCAGTGGTCGCGACCAAGGGTTTGCTATGCGCGCCGCTATCAACGCTCCTCTTCAGGGCTCGGCTGCGGACATCATCAAGCTAGCGATGATTCAAGTCGACAGAGAACTACGCTCCTCTGCTATCGAAGCGCGCCTAATCTTACAGATTCACGATGAATTGCTCATCGAAGCAGCCGATCGCTCACCACGTGAGAATGAAGAGCTTAAAACTCTTGTACAGAGAGCGATGGAGGGCGTCATGACGCTCAGCGTACCGCTTAAAGTTGATGTCGGGTCAGGGTATAGTTGGACTGAGGCGCAGTCGTAGCCGCATAGCAGTAGCATGGGCCCGTGAAGGTTTAGTTTTACCACAATGTGCGACAGCGCATGGATCAACAAAGCGAACCTAGAAGGTTCGCGGTCCGGATGAAGAGCGAGGAGACTCTTTCGTTTGTTTACTGTATACTTGGAGAGGTAGCCTCGACTCCGGAGAAGCCCTATGCGTTGCCTCTTTAGATTCCTCTCTAGCACAATCTTACTTGGCCTGCTGTGTGGCTGTGCTGTTTCGATTGACCAGTACAAAGATGAGAAGCCGAGCCTTGTCGTTGAAAACTTCTTCTCCGGAGACCTAGAAGCTTTTGGGGTTGTCGCCGAACGCAGCGGTAAAGTCATAAAGCGCTTTTCTTGTACCATGCATGGAACATGGGACGGTCGCACGCTGGTACTACAAGAGGATTTTGTCTGGTCTGATGGTGCGCGACAAAGAAGGACCTGGCGTCTTTCACGAAACGAAGACGGCACATACTCGGGGACCGCAGATGATGTTGTCGGAACTGCTTTCGGAGAAGTGGCAGGAAACACACTTCACCTGGTTTACGACCTATCGGTTCCGGTGGACGGCTCAACCAAGGTTCTTCACGTCGATGATTGGCTCTACCTGGTAACCGACTCCGTTCTCATGAACCGCTCTAAGCTTACGAAGTTTGGGATTGATGCTGCGGAGGTTTTATTAACCATTCAGAAAAAAGAAAAACGCCCGCTTACTTGATTGGATCCCGAGGGTTCAGCTTCACCAAAAAGTGCGGTAGCAAATGAACCATGAGGAAGGTCCGCGGTCCATTAAGTGCCGCAGAACGTCCGATACTGCTGGTCAAAATCGTCAGCAGGAGGGCTAATAAAATCTCTCTGCGGCGTATAGGGATTTCGCAGAGCTTCGACCAAACGATGCAGCGGCGAGAAGTTTTGATTATCAACGGCCTCTCGTAGAGCGTCCTCCACGAGATGATTGCGCGCTATCACCGCTGGATTTACTCTGCGCATCTCAGCGAAAACCTCCTCTTTGGGTCGAGGGTTTCGGTCGGACTCGATGCGCGCCTGCCACGCCGCACACCACTCGTGCAGCGCCTCCGGGATCGGAAACTCCGAGTCCCCACTAAGCGCCCGGAGGGTGTTAGTATAATCAAGCTTATTCGCGTACATCTGCTCAAGCAGACGCTTGATTAAATCCTCGTCACCGTTCTCGTTACCCGATAGCCCAAGTTTTTTGCGCATCCCCTCGTACCAAGCAGCGTTAAACAGCTCGGGGAAAAGATTCACTAACTCCTGCGCTCGCGCTACTGCCTTCTTCTCTTCACCATCAAGGAGCGGAACGACAGCTTCTGCAAGCCGTGCTAGGTTCCACTGCATAATCACAGGCTGCATACTGTAAGCGTATCGTCCGTCTCTATCGATTGAGCTAAACACGGTATCGGGGTCGTACTTATTCATGAAGGCACACGGGCCGAAATCGATACTTTCACCCGATACGGCAACGTTATCGGTGTTCATCACACCGTGGATGAACCCGATATGCATCCACTGGGCAACCAACCGAGCCTGACGAGAAATAATCGCCTCTACCAACTTGAAGTAGCGGTCATCGACATCACTAAGCTCAGGGTAGTGGCGCTGAATAACGTAATCAGCCAGCGCTTTCAGCGCTGTCGAGTCTCCTTGTCTGGCTGCATATTGAAATGAGCCAATCCTTACATGGCTCTGTGCGATTCGACTCTGAACGCCTCCGGGAAGAAGACGGTCGCGCATCACCATTTCGCCAGTCGTAGCAACAGCGAGCGTCCGAGTTGCTGGCACGCCAAGGTGATGCAGCGCCTCGCCAATTATGTACTCACGAAGCATCGGCCCCAACGCTGCTCGACCATCACCCCGGCGCGAAAATGGGGTCATTCCGGAGCCTTTCAGTTGCAGGTCATACACCCTACCGCGAGGCGTTGTGATTTCACCGAGCAATACAGCGCGGCCGTCCCCAAGGAGTGGCACAAAATTCCCGAACTGATGCCCCGAATAGGCGAGCGCTATCGACTGAACCCCTTCAGGCACACTACACCCAGAGAGAAGCGCAATCGATTCGGGTGAACGGTGCAGCTCTTCGCTCAACCCCAATTCAGCAGCCAGTGGTGAATTGAATACAGCGATAGCAGGGGCGCTCACGGGTGTTGGTAGCACCCGCTCGTAGAAATAGTCCGGAAGGGTTAAATAGCTATTGGAAAGTTGCATACTATTTCTTGGAAGCACCTTAACGTTTTCTCAAGGACCGCGCGAAGAGCGCTCCGGCCACTGCTATCTATCTGCATTATCTCAATAAAATCAACAATCCAATCGGCACACCCTACCTTTTCAGTCGATAAAAAGTGTACCGAGCCCTGCAAAGCTTTAACTTACTCCACTTTACAGCCCCCGCCTCAGCCCTGTAAAAACCGAGCAGCTATGAATACCGCCCCGCGGGCCTCCAACCCACCCCCTTCCCCAACCGACGATGAATTGGTTGAGCTCACCCGTAAGGGCGACCGTGAGGCGTATCGTCAACTAGTTGAGCGCCATCAGGGCAGGCTCCTGAGGGTGGCACTCGATGTGGTCAAAAGCCGCGAGGATGCCGAGGACGTCGTCCAAGAAACATTTGTTAAGGCATTCCTTTCACTACAGAATTTCAAGGGAGACTCATCTTTCTACGGCTGGATCTACCGCATCTGCACCAACATGGCGATCGACATACGCCGCAAGGCTAGTCGCCGTGGCGGTACACACGTTGAATACAAAGAGAGCTATTCCGTCAAAGAGAGGTCCGGTTCAGACGCGAGCGACGGAGGCCCGTTAACAATCCCCGGTGAGCACCTACAAACGGTAGAGGGCCCTCACGATGCTCTCGTTCGGAAGGAGACAGGTAGAAAGTTACAGGACGTGCTCACTGAGCTGTCAGAAGAGCACAGAGAGATTATAGTACTTCGAGAGATAGACGGCCTGGATTACGAAGAGATAGCTAGCGTTCTCGGATTACCGAAAGGAACAGTGATGAGTCGACTTTTCTATGCGCGCAAGGCTATGCAGAAAGCCTTAAAGGACTTTGCACCAGCCAACGGTGGCGTATCTGAAAAGAAAAGCGAAGGATCCAACGGGGCAGCTTAGGAATATCGAATGTAGGGTGATGTAATGACCGAGCATAACGCAAGCAAACTAAGCGAACGGCAAGAGATACTGCTCTCCAAGTTTTATGACGGGGAGGTTTCACTCTTAGAAAAGCTCCGCGCTCGCCTGCTTATAAAAAGAAACTCCGCAGCCTCTGAGTTTCTCGCTTCACTAGAGAAACTAACCTCCACAGCTTACTCCTCGAATTTCTCAGCAGCAGAACCATGCGATTTATGGGACCGAATCTCGACTCGAATCGATGCTGAAGAGAGAGCTGCTGTGTACCTTGGAAAGCGTTCCGGTACCACAACAGCAGCACACGAGGGGCTCGTAGCTCGCTTACTTTCTTCCCATGCACTGTTTGGTGGACTCTCTGGAGCGGCCGTTGCTGCAGCGATCTTGACCGCCGTTTATCCTGCATCGAATCAAAGCGATATCGCCGTCATCAACGCCGGCACTTCAACTGTCGCCCGCACATCGCAAGGCTTTCATACCGTTACGCTACCAAGTGACAAGGACCAGTCTGGAGCGCACACCACGCAGCGCGGCGTACGCTCGCTTAGTGCGATGGAGATGGACTGGATGCGCGGCAGTGGCCCACTCAAGATAATCCAAAATCCAGGAAGTTCCTCGGGTGTTATTTGGATTAAACGACAGCGCAGTGCCCGCGCCTCTGCATCGCCGATCCCTACCCCGCTGCTCCGCAAATCTTCCGCTCCTCGGAAGGGGGTTGACGAACAAGCCCCCCGTCGGTCTGAATAGAGATTATGCACCCTCATCCCCTGACAGCTCTTCTCCTCTTTTTGCGACGTTCTCTGCTTGCATGTTTATGCGGCTGTTCGCTGGTCAGCGTCGGCTCTGCGGATGCTGAAACGAAGAGCTTTACTAACTCCTCACAACGAGTGGCATCTGAGAGAGTAACGGTTTTGGTTAGAACCATTCAGGCAACAAAACCGGTTAAGGAAGGAAACTCTTCAAGCACCGAGGTATCGACTGAGCTTGAGCAATCACTTGCGGATTTGCAGCCCAAACTTGCCCAACTCCCTTTTCGCTCGTTTAAACTTGTGGCGTCAAAGGAGGGCTACTTTGAAGTCGCCAAGAAGGGAACTCTTAACTTACCCAACGGCCAATCGGTTGGAGTGCGTCCGATATACGCCGACGACCACCGTATGGGTATGTGGCTAAATTGGCTCGATAGCGACGGTTCCGAGATCCTTAATACTCGCCTTCATTTTGACTGTGAGGATACAATCGTTACTGGCACTGATAGCGCCAACGACGAAGGGCTACTGCTTGCCATTACGGCCTCGCGAAGCACAGTGCCGTAATTTCGCCACTTGGTCGGCAAAATGTGCCAACTT
>JBIIHY010000292.1:0-4510 GCA_044235305.1 Bdellovibrionota bacterium | reverse complement strand
GATTTTTCTTTGGCTCTCAACCTTTTGTAGAGAAGAACTTTAAGGTTGTGATCCTAGCAATCATTGTACTGTCTTTCCTTCCAGCAGTAATTGAGGTGCTAAAGGCACGGCGTGAGGCTCGGCGCGAGGCACGGAACGGCGCTTGCGCATAGCGTGATGTCCCCGTGTTTGCTAGTACGGTGCACTAAAGCGACCGATGTAAAATCGTGCTGAGTGGTAACGAATATTAAATTGGCTCTTCGTGGAATCGAGTGGGTGGAACTGGCGTTTCCGGACGTGAACATGCACGTGCACGAGCAGGTGCACGCAAGAACCTCGTTTTTAGCCTGAACCTCAGCGGGTTATGCCGTAGCTCTGCCCGCTACTACCCACTAATTTCGTCGATGAGCCGTTATTAAATTGCCCACGTGGTGAAAACAGCTTCTCTCCCAGAGCAATTCGAAGGTAAAGTGTAACTATGTCTCTTCGCTCGGCAAGAATGATTCTCCTGTGGGCTGCTACCTTAGTAGTGGTTGATCCTTTTGTTACCGCAGGTCAAGCGGAGCAGTCTCGCTACATCGTCCGGTTCAAAGAGAGAACAACAGCTGCAGCAACTGCAGCAGTTTATGGCGGACAGATGCGCAGCTCTGAAGCTGCCTTCGGTATGCAGGTGGTATCAGTTTTACGGAATGATGGAGCCGTTGTCGCAGCGCTCTCTCACAATCAAGCGCTAGAGTTAGCAGCTCGTACTGATGTTGAGTCGGTTGAGCTAGACCAACCGATGCGAGCGTTTCGTACGACTAATGATCCTCTGCTCCATCAACAATACGGCCTTGAGGCAACTACAGGAGTTAATGCATTTTCAGCGTGGGACACATCGACCGGCTCACGACTAGCGCTTGTGGCTGTAATGGACTCAGGGGTGGATGATACACACCCAGACCTGACAGGGGCGATCTGGCGTAATCCAAAGGAGATAGCGCGTAATGGCCGGGATGATGATGGTAACGGCTACGTAGACGATTTTCGCGGTTACGACTTCGTTAATGGTGATGCACTACCGCGTGATGACCAGGGGCACGGGTCGCATGTGTCAGGGATAATTGCAGCAACAGGAAATAACAGTAAGGGTGTTGCCGGAGTTGCTTGGGGCTCAAAAATTATTCCATTGAAAGTTCTTAATAGTTCAGGAGATGGGTTTACCTCGGATATCGTGGAGGCGATGGATTATGTCGGAGACCTCCGCAGGCGCGGAGCGCCGATCGTTGCTATAAATATGTCCTTCGGTGGTTCTTCATCGTCTACGCTTGAGCGTGCTGTTAAAAGGGCCCTTCAGAATGATCTCTTGATAGTTGCTGCTGCTGGTAACGAAAGCTCCGACAATGACCTCTTAAAAGTTTACCCAGCAAGCTACGACCTGCCCCACGTACTGTCGGTATCCGCGGTTGACCAGGACGGAAACCTCTCCTCATTTTCTAACTACGGCGCCCAGACTGTGTCGCTTTCGGCCCCTGGCGATGATGTTGTTAGTACCGTTCCTTTTAGACTTTCGGGGAGCTACTACGACACTCTGAGCGGCACATCGATGGCAGCTCCGTATGTGGCGGGAGCTGCCGCGTTGGTAGCAGCGACGAATCGTAAGTTGACAGCGCCACTTATTCGTCGCGTTCTGATGGAATCCGTTCGCGAAAGTGCAGCCCTTAGTGGTCTCTCAGTTAGTGAAGGCTATCTTGATGCCGGAGCGGCTGTTGCCCTGGCGCCGTTACAGAGTACAAACTTCCGCGTTTCTGGAAGGGTAACGGATAGTCGTGGGCGCGGAGTGCGTGGAGTGATGATCACGCTTCAAGCACGCGGTAAACCTACTCGACGAGTTAGCACGGGGATCGGCGGAAGCTTTGCTATTGATCGAGTCGCTGCCGCACCGTACACCGTCCGGGCGGCCAAGAGGGGGGTACGAACAGTACCTTCTCAAAGGGTGCTAAACCTCTTTGAAGATAGAGAAATGACGTTTCGGATTCGGAACTGAGCTCGCAGGAAAGTCGTAAGTGACGATTGACCTATCCACTATCTCCCCGCACACTATTCTATGGAGCGACGACGCGAAGGGACTTTCCCAGCTACTATACCTCGGCACAAGCACCTGGGCATTCCCGGGATGGAAGGGAATTGTGTATCGAAGAGAGTACAAAACTAAGCAGCAATTTATTCGCGATAGCCTAGCCGAATATGCAACCATCCCGTGGTTTCGCACAGTTTGTATTGATAGCCTCTTTTATAATCCCCCAAAGACAGAGACGCTAAGCCTGTATGCTTCGCAAACTCCTGAGACCTTTAGGTGGGTCTCTAAGGTATGGGAGCGTGTCACCATACTGGAATATCCTAAGCATCCTCGGTACGGCGGATATGCTGGGACAAAGAACCCGGATTTTTTAAATGTAGACCTCTTTAAGGATGCAGTTCTGCGCCCGTACGCTGCCAGCGAAGAGGTGCTTCGTAGAACTGGGCCATTTGTCCTTCAATTTGCCCCTTTTTCACAAAAAGTGATGACCTATAAGCAATTTGTCGAGCGTTTGGCCGATTTCCTCTCTAAGCTTCCACGTGAATTTATGTATGCAGTTGAGGTACGCAATCCTGAGATTCTATCACAGGAGTATTTTAGGGCTCTCAATGAATCAAAGGTCACACACTGCTTCAATCAGTGGAATACTATGATTTCGCTGCGCGAGCAGATGAGGCATGCTGCAGCAGGTGGCGGATTAACGGCAGACTTCTACGTTGCAAGGCTGCTAACCCCGCCCCGAATAAGTTACGAGGCAGCTGAAAAGCTCTTCGAGCCATACGATAAGATCCAACGCGTCAACACAGAGATGCGTGCCGATATCCTGCGTTTGGCACGTCGAGCGGTTGCCACAGGCAAAAGAGCCTTCGTCACTGCAAACAACAAGGCAGAGGGAAATTCTGCATTAACGATGCTCTCGATAGCTAAGCTTATCGTTGAGCAAGGAGAACCTACCGGTGATTGATTCTACCCCGCATATCTTTCCTTTCGCAGATTTCTGGCCCTTCTATGCGGTGTTTGCGGCGGTTGTGGCGATAATGCTCTGGACCTCTCTAAAGACAGTCTATAAACGCACCCATGAGGTAACGATTCGGGAGGCCACCGTATCGGCGCTTTCGTGGTTTGGAATAGCGATGATTTTTAATGTAATCCTGTACTTCTTTACCTTATGGCACTTGGGGCGTGAGCCGAATGTAGTGTCTCTGTTTGGGGCAGAGGCGGATCAGATTGCCCGGCGAACTGCACTGGAGTTCTTTTCGGGATATCTCGTTGAGAAATCTCTCGCGGTTGATAACCTTTTTATCTTTATCGTTATCTTCCGTTTCTTTTCTATTCCAAGTCAGTTTCAGCAACGCGTTCTCTATTACGGACTCTTCGGTGCGTTGGTATTGCGAGCGATCTTTATCGCTATGGGGGCTGCCGTGATGGAGATTGAGCTCGTGGTGCACGCTTTTGGAGTGTTCCTTATCTGGCAGGGGATTTCAGTTTTGCGGGGCAAAGACCCTGAGATTGATCCAGAAAAAAATCGTACTTTGAAGATTCTTCATAAGATTCTCCCTGTCACCAAGACCCTTGAGGGCGAGAAGTTCTTTATAAAAGAAGGCGGTGCATGGATGGCAACACCGCTCTTTTTAGCGCTCGTGTTCGTTGAGATAACCGACATCATGTTTGCCTTTGACTCGGTTCCAGCGATCTTTGGACTTACGCGAGAACCACTCGTTGTTTTTACCTCAAATATCTTTGCTGTTATTGACTTGCGGGCGCTCTACTTCCTGTTAGCAGCGTTTATATGGCGGTTTCATTTTCTCAATGTGGGGCTTTCGCTGGTACTAATCTTTATCGGTGCAAAGATGGCCTTCTTGGAACTACTCATCGGTGGAAAAGTTCCAACCGAGTTTTCGCTGCTCATAGTTCTGGGGCTTATCTTCGGCTCAATTATATTCTCGCTGGTTAAGCCGCCGCGGCCGGCGTAGTCAAACTAGTATAGCCAAACGAGTTCGGCCTTCGTCGTAGAGAGGGAGGCAATAGAGGTGCGCTGCAACACGGCTAATTTGCCGAAGACCCCAAGCACAGCTTTGGGATATCCTTCCGGCAACGGCCTGTCGTAACGGAGTGCCCCCTCATCATGCAGTACAACCCTGGCAAAAAGAGCGTAGCTGATGGTGCACTTCTTACTTGCACATCGAGGGAGCCCTTCGTTGAAGCAGGAGGTAGCGTTTTATCTTGCAGCAGGAGCCCTCTTTGCTATTCGGCCAACGGCATTGCTGTGGTCAGTCGGGCGATGCTGTTCATTCGCAGCTATCTTTAGACGACCGTCACTCATCGCAATCACCTCCCTCATTATCGGCATGACACCTGCACTTATTTGGACCGTAGCCCTATATAGTCACCCGCTTGGGGGCTACGCTGTAGGAGTGGTCTCAAACTTTGATTGGGGTATTATTGATTGGCCCGAGAGATTTTGGCTAACTC
>JBIIHY010000291.1:0-4523 GCA_044235305.1 Bdellovibrionota bacterium | reverse complement strand
CTCTGCGGCACGGGACTCCTGCACCAATTGACTGCAACGGAGAACAACCTCTCGCAGGTGATCCATTTCAGATTCCGATACTTCACCAGAATCCGCAACTACGGCTGCATCACGCAACACCACCTCGCTTATAAAATTAGGTAATCCATGTGCTCCCGCTCCATAGCGTTTACACGCCGCTACGTAGGCAGATACAACCTCATCCATTTTAGTGTAATCGACGTTCGAAGAGTCGCTACTAGCTGAATTGACCCGACGAGAGACCGAGATATCAAAACGGCCTCGGCGATGGTCACGCTGGAGAATGCCGCGCATCTCTCTTTCAAGCACACCAAGCGCCCGAGGGCCACGCACGCTTACTTCAAAAAACCTGTGGTTGACCGAGCGTATCTCTACCTCTATCTCAGCATCAGCAAACGAGCTAGCTACCCGAGCAAAGCCGGTCATGCTTTTAACCGCGCTGCGCTCCCCGTGCGCCTTCATAGGCGATCACATCTCCCACTTGTTGACTTGCTCACGCAGCTTATCAAGCTTAATAGCGGCTGTGCCCACTTCAGACACTACTAGGCCAGCAGCGATATTCGCCAATATGCCCGCATTAATCGGACCAGCACCCACAGCCAGAGCAGCAGTGAAAACAGCAGTGACCGTATCACCAGCTCCGCTGACATCAAACACCTCGCGAGCCATGGTTTCCAGGTGAAGTCCATCGGCGCTATCTGCGCGACGCACTACCATACCCCCCTCTCCAAGAGTGATAACCATAATATCGGCTCCCCACTTCTTGAGAAGAATGCCGGCGGCATCGAAGGCATCCTCGATCCCTTTAATTGATCTTCCTGAGGCAGCTTCCGCTTCCTTACGATTGGGCTTAGCAACACTCATGCGGCTGTATCGATCGTAATTACGCGGATGCGGATCTACAAACAGCGGACGTGAGCCGAGTCCTAGCTGTCCCTGCTCGTAGGCACTTGTGAGTACATTAAGAACATCTGAAGTCACCGCGCTCTTCCCATAATCGGAGAGGATCACCGCCTTAGCTGCACTCAGGCGCTCCTGAACTAGTCCAGCCAGCTTCTTTGATATCTCCGGACTAGCAGGGTCTAGAACCTCGCGATCTACCCTCACTACCTGTTGGGTCGCCGCTATTACTCGACTCTTTAATACCGTTGGTCGCGATGCATCAACCAAAACGCCCGAGCAATCAGCACCGGCTGCTTTAAAGAGGTCCAACATAACGCGTCCATCCGCGTCATCTCCGATCAGCCCAGTGACTACAACATTAACACCGATATTGACCAGATTTCGGACTACATTACCCGCGCCTCCGAGACGGTCCTCCATTCGCACTACCTGTACCACCGGCACCGGGGCCTCAGGCGATATCCGCTCTACCTTGCCCCAGGTATATCGGTCTAACAGTAGGTCTCCCACGACGAGTACCGGCGTGCCTTCCATCCTCTCGAGCGTTTCGAGCAACTCTTGCTTCGATCCTAATTTCATAAAGATAATTTATCTGGGTGACTTATCTCGGTTGTAAGCCTGGCATATGCCCTATCTGATGTATTGATAGCACAACGGTTTAAGCCAGCCCTTAACGATACGTGCATTATCAGCGGACTATAGCAGGGCTAGCGGGCAGGCGCCACTGGTCGTTAGGAGCGCGCCCAGCCCATAAAACCCGCCATCTTATCGAATACCATCTCCGGTCGTAAAAGCTTCATACATACCTTTCCAAGACCAGGGCATACCCGCCTTTTACAGGGAGCGCACCCTACGTTTGCAGTCAAGGTCAACTCCTCACTGCCCCGCGGAGCGTTACGAACCCAAGGCGTTGGACCAAACAAGGTAATATGCGGCGTCCCCACTGCTCCAGCGATGTGTCCCGGACCGGAATCAGGACCAACCAACACGCGCGCTCCTCGCACCAATGCCACCAACTCTGTCAGGTTGGTTTTACCAGCTAAGTTTACTACGGTAGCTTTCGTGGCCACCTGCTGTAAACGCTCAGCCATCGCTATCTTTGATTTATCGGCTAAGAAAACTACCGTACCACCAGGCAGCAACGACAAAAGCCCCTCATACCCCTCGACCGGCCAATCCTTAGACTCCCAAGAAGAACCGAGTATAAACCCAACATACGGCTCTATACGAAGTTGCTCGGCCCAAGACGCCGTCACACCTTCTAGGGTAATTCCCTCAAGACCAGAGGATAAACGCTCAGGCTGTGGCAACCCGAGCGGCTTTAGGAAGGTGTGGTAGTGCTCAATCTTCGAGATAGCCTCTCCCTGTGGGTCTACATACTCGGTATTGAAAAGCCAGTTGAACTCCTTGGCATCCTTGCGATGAAATCCGATCCGTCTAGGGGATCGCGAAAACCACGAGAATAATCCGCTCTTTGAATGACGTTGCAGGTCGAGAGTAATATCAAACGAGCGCTTCGATAGCTCCTTCCTGATCTCCCAGACACCAGCTAGACCCTTGGGGCGGTTAAAGACAATTATCTCATCGATTGCTGGGTGTAGCTTCAAAATACCGGAGCATGCGGGTTCCACAAGCCAGGTAATGTGCGCATCTGGCTCGGCCGCTTTGAGCGAATTGACCAGGTACATACCGCGGACAACATCACCGAGAGCACCCATGAGAATAAATAGGTAACGACGCGAACGTTTATTCACTGTAGCTCCTTAAAATCAAAGACATCATCTCCGAAAGAACTGGTGAGAGCCCGTGTTTAATTACAGCACGACGCCACCTACGAAGATAAAGATCTCGAAGCATCGATGCCGAACCACGGAAGTTGTGCGCCTTGTCGAAGTCAACAATATACACGGTCCCACGCTGCGAGACTAAAACATTACCTGGATGCAGATCGATATGCAGAATCCTATTTTTAATTAAGACCACTAGCTGCTCTCCAAGAGCTACCATTACACGGTGCAGCTCGTCGCTCTCGCCGCGCTGAATATCAACAAGGTTACGCGTACCAGAGAGCTCCTCCATTACTAGCCAAGTGCCGTAGACAATCGAGCCTTTCTTAACGATTGCATAAGGCTCTGGCGCATTTACTCCTAGGCTTCTGACCCTCTCAAGCATCTCAAACTCAATCCGCGAACGAACCGGCCCAAGCCCCACAAATCGACCGGCTGTAATCGAACGCAGAAGCCCGCCGTGAGAATAGTGCTTAACAAATACGTTTCCCATACCCGGGAGACCAATCACTGCGGAACGACTACGCCCACCGAGAGTAGAGCGATCCAGTTCGCCGCTACCTCCACGGATAGCTTTGATTAAGGTTGTTGCCTGCTCATCTGATACTCGACCCCGACTCGAGATTGTGTAGGGTCCCCTAACAATTTCATCAAACTCAGCAGTTACTGGGGAGGCAATAATCGAGTCAGACATATTGAAAGAACACCGAGAGATTACACGACATGAAGATCGACTCCACGGCGCCCTATGTCACCTACCAGAAGATCATCGAACGCCTTGAGTACCATCGCGCTAGAGACCCCTTCCATACATGCATTCGTGCCGGTTGGACAGCGTCGAGAGCCGTGTCGGCGACAGGGCTTGCAGAAAAGATCCGTTTTTTCTACCACGATTGCCCGATTCTTCCACGGGCCGAATCCAAACAGCGGTGAAGTAGCGCAAAAAACTGCCACGGTCGGAACTTTCGTTGCAGCCGCGAGGTGGAGCGCTAAACTGTCGTTGCAAACAACCGCCTTCGCCTTACTCACCAGGTAGATCAACTCAAGTATCGTCGTTGCGCCACACACATTCGTGATCGTATCCGGCGATAGCTCGACTCCCTGGCACACTTCAGAGCAAGCACTTATGTCGCTCGGGGCGCCCACAAGCAAAACTCGGTATCCTCTAGATACCAATTCCCGAGCAACTCCGCGAAAACCACTTGGAGACCAACGCTTAGTCTCCCAAGCGCTTCCCGGTGAGAGCACCACAAATGGCTTGGACAAATCAAGGTACTCACGTACCGATACGGAAAGCTCACTCTCTGCGACCATCGATACTCTGAGAGAGAAGATATCCGAGAGAGGCGTTGGCCCACTTCTCTTCAAAACGTCTATCTCTCCTTGGATTCGCGGACCGAGGTCTGCATAAACTAACTCTAGATTGCGGATCACCTCATGAAAACGCTCAGTCTTTGAAACCCGGCGAGTCAGTAATAAAGAAAGCAACGAATCAGCATATCCTACGCGCTCAGGTATCTTTGCAAGAAAAAGCATCAACGCCGTACGAGGAGAGCGATGAAACGAATAAGCACGTTGGAAACCCTTAGCTTTCAAGATCTCAGCGAAACGTCGCATCCCTCGCCATCCAGGGAACTCTTTGCGCCGATCAAACACCAAGACATCGTCTACGTATGGGTCTCGACGTGCAAAATCCGCCGTCTGTGGAGGCGCAAGGACAGTTAAGTGCACCTGTGGATCACTTTTCTTGATCGCCTCAAAAACCGGACCGGTGAGCAACATGTCCCCGAAGTGTCCCTTAGGTATTATAAG
>JBIIHY010000290.1:0-4546 GCA_044235305.1 Bdellovibrionota bacterium | reverse complement strand
ACATGTTTTCTTGTGGAGACGCGCCCACGCTGTACTTGAATATTGCCCCAACCCGGCCGAGGTCGCAGGATTATATGAGATTCCCCTGAAGGAGGGGATGCGACTTTTTGCTGGAGAGCTACAATCGGTGCAGGCAACCGGAATGGCATGGGCGCCTGAATCGTCTAGGTGGCAACAGGAAAGCCGGATGGTGTCCCCAGAGGACTTCGTTCCCCGAATTGACCAATACTATCTCAGAGTTTTTGTCCTAGCAGAACGCCTAATCCGAGGTGAGCGGTATTTGGCTATTTGAATCCTGGTAGGGCACGACTCAGAACGGTTCGCGCATGCGTTCCATTTTCCCCCATATCATAGATGGTGGCTGCCGTGATGGAGCAAGGGGAAAAGAGGTTTAATTCTTGAGCGACTTGATTCAGCCATTCCATCTGCTCAGTGGATGGCTCAGACTGAACCCGGCCGAGGGTAAAATGAGGATAAAACGCATCGTACATGTACCGGTAACCGAAGCGGCGGTAGCTTGCTTTTTGGGCCTCAGAATAGTCGGAGGTCTTAGTGAAGTCCATTGGCGGGATAAGGTGGCGCGAGCTGACGTCGGCTACGCGGCGGTGTGTTGCATCCAGCTCTTTGTCCCTCTCTACCTCTAAGAATATCCACCCTCGGGATCTATAAACAACCCGGGTTGGTTGAACTGTAGTTAGGGAAGTTTGAGAGATACACTTGCTTGCTTCGTCTATTAATTGCGAGAAAGGCGTCGACTCGGAGAATACCCCTTGTGCTAGGGTCAAGTGGGGTAAATTACCCGATAGGGAGAGTGGTGGGCCGATCTCTAATTTGGTTGCTGCTCGATTCTGAAGTTCGATAAGCCGAGATGAATAAGATTCGTCCAGAAGGAGCGCGATACCACGATTTACAAAACGGCCCGGAGCAATCGAGTTCCTTTGGGTGTCTTGATAATTCATACTAAGCTCCTGGGGCTCCAAAACGGTACGTTTCGTAGAGAATTTGCTTCACAACGTAAGTCATTTCATCTTCGTTAACTATCCCGTATTTACGCTCATTTTCAACGAGCTCTTTCACTAATTCAGGATATAGCTGAGAGTCTGTCCAGGAGGCAAAGAATTCTCTTCTCGCCTCTTCGATCGCAGCAAAAAGAGTCTGTTTAGAGTACTTTTCTAGGCATGAATTGCTTACCAGCACAGAATTACTTGAGTTTTTGAGTAGAGCCTGCTGAGTGTGACTGGGAAGGGAGTCGTAATTGAGAATTTCCTTGTAAAGCCCTCTGAACCTCCCTTTAAAACGCACGTTTTGCCCGTGAATGAGCAGAGCCTCCGGATTGACGTCGAGAGCCTCTAGTCCCTGAGAAACGGGGACTGATAGGATTTTAACCCCTAGAGCAGCGAGCCCTTTCTCGGATGTGTTTAATATGCTGAGGACGTTGGCTATCATGTCGCTTCGCTCGGGAACAATAATGGTGGCGCCCCTCTTGATGCGCTCCAGAAAAGAATGAATTCCGGCACAGGACCATGAGCTATCCTTCCGAGCAATAACGTAAAAGTTTTTTCCTCCCATGGAGTGTCCCCATTCACAAACCAGCGTAAATTTTGGGGGCGGGTTTTCTTCTATGAAACGGAGTGCGCTGTTTGTGTTGTAGATAGCAATGTCAACGAATCCGTTACTCATTGCCTGAAGAAGTTCCTCTGACCAGCTCCAGGTCACTCGCCTGGTAGTGATGCCGGAGTCTTGCAATCTCTCCTCCAGTCGCCAAGCTACGGAGACACTTTTTATTACCACGAGGTCCGAGTCAGCGATGACCACGTGGCTGCCAATCTGCCGGTTGGGGACGAGCACGACTTGGGGCGCACCCTTTCTATCCAGAGATATCTGTTCATCCAAGCCTATAAGTTTAAGCAGCGCGGTGAGCTCGGGAGCTTCTGTAACCTCAACGCCATCAAGAAAAATCGATATGTTCCCCGGCTCAAGAAACGCAGGGTTGACGGACACCCAAAGAGGACCCGGACGCTTCTTCTCAGGGTTCATCCTGATAAAGAGGCGCTTGATGATTGACGTGCCTGACTTATCTACCCCGAACATATCAAGCAACCAGCGAGGTTTTTTTGACAACGCAAAATCCAGGGAGAGCGCCCAAGAGGTAGCGTCACTACAAAGACCCGCTGCTTGAGGCCACGCTTGAGGTCTTGTCCCGGCGACAACCGCTAGTTTGGATTTTATGACGGCGGCACTCATGCTCTGAACGGCGGAAGTCCACTGGAATGTCCCTTCCAGGGAATCCGTAAACGCGTATCGACCCCGGGCACACCGTAGGGTTCGGCCCACAAGGGGGCACGAGAATTCAGACTCAAAGAGTTCAGCGCTGGAGTCGTTGCTGAGGAACTTTAAAGACAGCTGATTCATGCGCTGAAGACTATATCCTCTCTGCCCGCGATCGCGGGGAAAAAGTGCGCCTAGCCTCAAAAAAAGCTAGGCGACTCGCGTAACAAGCTGACGGCACGTTTGAATTGCCGCCAAGCCGTCTCTAACTCGGGTATATTTTCTAGGCAGCAAGGGGAAAGCGCCCCTCGCTGCAGCCCCCGCACGCCTCGATCGTTTCAATCATGCCGCGGAGCAACTCAGGCGACTCGACGGTTCGCCCATCCACTATTACCTCTATGCCCTCCTTAGGACACACATGTGAATTAAGAGATATCGACACAGGTCCTCCTCGCTTTCGGTGAGAGTTTGTCACGTGGAATAATCTTCTTGCCTGACTATTTCCGCTCGGAAAAACCCCAAACATATCGACGAGCCAATTCGGCTGTTTAGTAAGCGCGTAGTCGAGTGATGCGGCGGGCGACTTCGCTTCTCCGCTCAGCATCGGCTCTAACCTCGCATCTTCGTCGAAAATCTTTGCTTTCAAAAACAAATACGCCATCGCCCGAACAGCGGAAGACCAGTGGAAGGTACCCACTCCTTGATAGGCGCCTGCGGTTTTACCCCGTATGCAGGTAAGCGGTTCCCCTCCCACATTTACACAATCCACGCGGATCAATTCGATCGCGTTACCTGAGCAGAATGTAAGTTTAATCTTAAACATAGTAGGACTCTCCCTCTACAATAGGTGACCCAACACACCTATCAGGAGGCCGCAGGTTCTGAATCCTGCGCGGAATTCAGGGTGGATTCAGAAAAAGGTGATAAGACGCTGGAATAGAAGTAGTGAGGAGCCCCCTGGGTAAAGGGAACGCTACGTTTGTCCGCCGATTCTCCAGCTGGGTAAGGGGTATCGAATCAAGTATAAGAAGTTTCTGACCGATCCACTGCGTGGACGAAGTACGAGCGACATAGCTGCCAGTATTTTTGTGCTTCGTTATCTTCGTTCCAATCAGCACCTACCCCACTTTTGATTCAAGAAACTCGCGCGCCTTCTGCAACGCTTCATCAGCTATAACTAAGTCCTCAGGGACGTGTGTGTAATGGGAGCCCTCATACTTCATTCCAAGATAATCCACCGTAAGCTCGACCATCTGTCTCATACACTCTGAATATTTCTCTTCGGAGTATCCCGTAGCCATCAAGAATACCCGCTTACCGCGAAGCTGCCGACCAAGGTCCTTGCGAGGACCGAGCAGGTCACTAAACCGATCGATAAATGTCTTCATTTGTGCGCTGACACTGTACCAATAGACTGGACTAATGAGGCCGATAGTGTCGACCTTCACCAGCTTCTCAATAGTAGGGATAAAATCATCTGTCAGATTCTGTGAGTCGTAATCGAAATACGATATATTCAAAGACGCAAGATCGAAGATAGGCAAGCCCAAGCTCTTGTTGGCCGCCTGCACCATTTTCCTAGTATTTCCATCGCCCCGTGAAGTTCCAATTACCAATGCTGCGTTTTGTGTCATGGCTGATTACCATCTTGAAAGTCTACTCTGGTATGTTAACACGCTACCGCTCTGAGTTCTGGTTGACAACACAAAGGGCTAGTCAGCATCCCTTTCTAGGAGGTTTTGGACCTCGTGATTCGGCTGACTACAACTGCGGTGAGGCCCGAAATGTGTCGACGGAAAACCGGATAAACAGAGCGAGAGCTCAGTGTCTGCACCTAGTTGAGTTTCAGGGATGTTTTTGTTCGTTCAAAGCATCTCTGCACAGCCTCAGAAATGAGGTTGTGAACCGATGCGAGGAGGTCGTTGTGCCCCGCCTCACTGGATTCAAGCAGCGTGAATGTCCCCTCTCCTACGTAGGCCTGCTGCAACTTTTCAGAGTGGTTAAAAGGTATGGTCGTATCTTGCCGGCCGTGAGCGGCGACTACGCACGTGGAGTGCAGCGCACTAATGTTGCGCTCAGAGGGAAACTCGTACCACATAAAAGGCGTCAGAAATCCCAGGAGCCGATAGCGAGCAACAACATCAGGTAGGCTGGTATAGGGAGAGAGAAGCACCAAAACTTTCGGATGATATTGTGCCGCGATGTGTGATGCGATGCCGGTTCCGATCGAGTTGCCCAAGACCATCGCTTGGCTCGCCTCAATCTTTTCTTCCCTAAG
>JBIIHY010000289.1:0-4558 GCA_044235305.1 Bdellovibrionota bacterium | reverse complement strand
GTCGAAAGGTCGACCGATCAGTTGTAATCCAACTGGGAGCCCCTCTTTTGAAAAGCCACACGGAAGGCTCATTCCGGGGAGCCCTGCTAGATTGACCGGGATGGTAAAGATATCGTTCAGGTACATCTGAAGCGGGTCGCTTACCTTTTCTCCGATCTTAAAGGGCGCGGTAGGCGCAGTGGGGGCAACGATCAGGTCGCACTTTTGAGCAAATGCATCCTTAAAATCCTGCGCGATTAACGATCGAACTTTTTGTGCCTTTACGTAGTAGGCATCAAAGTACCCAGAAGAGAGCACGTAGCTGCCCACCAAGATACGACGTTGTACCTCGCGTCCGAAGCCTTCGCTGCGTGACTTGCAGTAGAGTGAGTTAAGGTCGAGCTTCCCACTTGCTCTGTGTCCGTAGCGAATTCCATCAAACCGAGCGAGGTTTGAAGAAGCTTCAGCAGGGGCAAGGATGTAGTACACGGCCACTGCCACATCGGTGTGTGGAAGCGAGATCTCAACCGGGATGGCGCCTAGTCCTTCAATGGTAGAGATAGCCTTCTTGAGGGCATCGTGCACGTCAGGAGCGAGGCCAGAAACGAAGTATTCCTTCGGAATGCCGATACGGAGCCCTTTAATGTCTTTACCGAGAGCCTTGTCGAAAGCTGGTACGGGTTGACTCACTGATGTCGCGTCGTTTGGATCTGCGCCGCAGATCGCCTGGGTTACCAGCGCACAGTCACGTACGTTGTGGGCGAATGCCCCGACCTGGTCGAGTGACGAGGCGTACGCGATCACTCCGTATCGGCTAACTCGTCCATAGGTAGGCTTTAAACCAACGATCCCGCAGAAGCCTGCGGGTTGTCGAATTGAGCCGCCAGTATCCGTTCCAAGTGTAGCAGGGCAGATGCGAGCAGCTACAGCTGCTGCAGAGCCACCACTTGAGCCTCCGGGAACATATTCAGGATTCCAAGGATTACCGACTGGACCAAAGGCTGAGTTCTCATTTGAAGAACCCATCGCAAACTCATCCATGTTGAGCTTGCCGATCGAAACTGTGCCGGCTGTCTTAAGCCGTTTAACCACAGTTGCATCGTACGGTGGGATGAAGTTCTGGAGGATCTTACTTCCGGCAGTGGTGCGCACACCTTTGGTGCAGATGACGTCCTTGATTCCAATTGGAACACCAAGCAGTGGAGCGCTTTTTCCTTGAGCAAGAAGAGAGTCGATCTCTTTTGCACTCGCCGTTGCAGCTTCCGAGGTTACCTCAGTGAAGCAGTTTAGTGACTGTAGTTTGTTGGCCTTAGCGAGACACGCTTCGGTTAGTTCAACGCACGAGAACTTCTTTGAGTCGAGACCAGCGCGTATTTCAGAGATAGTAAGGTTTGAAAGTTCGCTCATGTTCTACGTTACTCCACGATAAGGGGCACACGGATGAATCTTCCAGAGTGGTCCGGAACGTTCTGGAGGAGGGCTTCGGCAGGAAGCATCTCTTGAGTCTGAACTGTAGCGTCACCAAGGGGAGTTGCTGCGGGCGTGCTACCGACCCCCTTGACCTCATCTTCTCGCAGCACGTTGGTTGCTCCGTGAACGTGGCTCATCGCTTCCGCTGACGAGGTGTCAACCGCATCCAAACGCTGCACATACCCCAGGATCGAATTGAGGTGTTCTGTAATAACGGGGGTGAAGGATGGGTCAAGCTCTAGTCGGGCTAGGGTAGCAAGCTTTTTAACTTCGTCTTCTGATACCATAAGTCTAATATAATCAGTGGGTTGTTCGCTGGCTGGCAGCCAGCACAGTACCCCCAAACTAAAGCATGTAAAGTGCCCAGAATCAATGCAGCAGTGGCTCATTCAAGGATTCTCTTGTGACGGCGAAAACCCACCCTTTCGAATACGATTTAATAGTCATAGGTTGCGGCCCGGCAGGTCAGCGGGCAGCTGTTCAGGCGGCTAAAATTCGGAAAAAGGTAGCTATAATTGACCGCCGGCAGGTAGTGGGTGGGGTGTGTGTAAACACCGGCACCATCCCGAGTAAGTCCTTCAAGGAAGCGGTGGTGTTCCTGTCTGGGATACGTCAGCGCACGATCTATGGTCCCGCGTTTCGGGTTAAGCCAGACATCAGGATGGCAGACCTCACCTTTCGGTGTAATCGAGTCATGCAAGCGGAGATCGAAACCATCAAAGCCCAGCTCCAACGTAACCACATCGATATGCTCTATGGGCATGCAGCGTTTATCGGACCACATACCGTTGAGATCTCTAATCAAGCTGGTTCTGTGCGAAAAACTGCAGAGAAATTTGTTATAGCAGTAGGCGCTAAGCCACACCGCCCAGAGCACATCGAATTCAACGGAACTACGATACTCGATAGCGACGATGTATTGAATCTCGCCGAGATTCCGCGGGAATTGACCGTTGTTGGAGGAGGAGTAATCGGCACTGAGTACGCCTCGATGTTCGCAGCGCTTGGTGTCAGTGTTACCATCGTAGACCAACGCAAGCGTTTGCTCGGATTCGTTGATGAAGAGATCATAGAGACATTTCACTACCACATGCGAAGTCTCGGCGTGCGTCTAAGCTTAGGCGAAGAGGTGGCAACGTGCGAAACCCGCGGTGATAAACAGGTGGTGACGGTGCTTAAAAGCGGCAAAGTCATCGTTTCTGACTGTGTTCTGTATTCAGCAGGTCGCCAGAGTGCCACCAGTGACCTGGGCCTGACATCGGTAGGTCTCTCAACTGATGAGCGTGGTAAGTTGCATGTGAACGAGCAGTACCAAACCGAGGTGGCTCATATATATGCAGCGGGTGATGTGATCGGATTTCCGGCTCTGGCTTCAACTTCGGCGCGACAGGGGCGACTTGCCGCGTGTCATGCGTACGACATCAAGGAGACCCCGGTCGAATTCCCCTTGCCGTTTGGGATATACGCCATCCCTGAGATCTCCTTCGTTGGTAAGAACGAAGAGGAGCTTACTCGGGCTGGGGTTCGTTACGAGGTAGGTATTGCGCGCTACAGAGAGATAGCCCGCGGACAACTTCTGGGCGATGAGATTGGGATGTTGAAGATCTTATTCCACCGCGAGACACGGGCGTTGCTCGGTGTTCACATCATCGGTGAGTCTGCAACGGAGTTGGTGCATATCGGCCAAGCGGTGGTGTCTCTCGGAGGTGGTCTCGATTACCTGCGAGAGGCTGTTTTTAACTATCCAACTCTCGCTGAATGCTACAAGGTCGCGGCTTTGGATGGGTATAATAAATTACGGGTATTCGATGGAATCCGCGGGTGATTAAGGTTCAGCTAGACGGTATACGCCGTTGCATAGTCGATTGAAAAAAGCAGCAACGGCAGCTTTCCTCGAGGGGACCGCGGACCTTCCAGGTCCGCTAAAATCCTTCGTTGATCGCCGAAGTGCCGAGCCGCAGCTGCGGATCCTTGTGCGGTCCCATTAAACCGAGAGCGAGCCAGATTAACCCTATGACTGCCGCTGCTGCTCAACCTCAGCAGCTAGTTCACGTAAGACTGGCAGTGCATCCTCAAAGAGTGCACGTACCCCGCCGGTCACAGCGCTGTGCTTGATATCGTGCTCGATCGACCTCACTACTCGAAGCTCCTTGCCTTTTGGACACCGTCCTTGAGCGATCTGCTTGAGGAGCGCAACCAACGGAGTGGCTTTGGCATTTACTTCAACAGCACCTCCATACCGGCTGGCGTTCTTGAGCGCTGTGGCTGCTTGTGTTCTCAATTCGTCACGTACACTGACAAGTGAGGCTGCAGACGGTGGTGGGGGAGGTTGATAAACTTTTTTTGTCTCTACCTTGGGAAGAATTAAATTCTTTAAATCTCTTCCCGTGCGAACAGCTTCATCTTTATTGAAGAAGAGAGAAATGTTTCCGACGTTTTCGACGGTAAAGTTTGCAAGTGGATTAGGCATCAGCTTTTGCCAGAGAACGCCAAATGCGCGTGGGGCCTCGGGGCGAGAGCCCTCTACGATAAAACATGGGGCTTTGATATCTCTGCCGAGAAGCCTTGAGACGCGTCGTTGTGTGGAACTGCCCTCACGTAAGATAACTCGCGCCTCACGGGCCCCTTCGTCTGCTTCATAGGAAAAATCGAGCGCGTCTGAGTCTCTTACTCTAGGGGGGTGAAGCCATGCTTTTTCCTTCGCAAGCACCTCTTCCGCTGAATTCATAATTGCCATGAAGGGAAGAGAGTTGGGCAATTTGCTGGCAAGTGCACTGATGGTCGCCTGACTAATTGGTCCCCCGGCCTCAGGCGCCCTAGAGCTGAAAGGGAGATCTGAATGAATTAGGAGGTCGCGGGCGCGAGTGAGTGCGGCAATCTCAGTTATGCGCGGCCACATAAATAGATCGAGATCTACAGAGACAGTTGTGGCGGTGCCGAGCTGATCCTTCATATGCTTGGAGGCGAGAGAGAAACCATTAATATCGAGAACGTTAAGTCTTCCGTTGACAAAGAGTGTCTTCAGCCACTCAGGTGTGTCTCGTGGAACGCCGTGTTTGACCTCCTTACTGGTCGCTACTTCTTCGGGTTTAATAGCCGTCACGTCTGC
>JBIIHY010000031.1:0-14418 GCA_044235305.1 Bdellovibrionota bacterium | reverse complement strand
AACCACACCTTCAGAAAGGGCAGCTATTGCAACAAATATCTTGAACACTGAGCCAGGAGGATAGACCCCTTGTATCACACGATTCGTCAACTTACTGTGCGAAGGATCAACAAGGTCCGCCCACTGATCTTTTGAAATCTCTGATGTGAACATCTCAGGGGCAAATGTCGGAGCTGAAGACATCGCCAAAATTTCACCAGTCCTAGCATCCAAGGCAACGACAGCTCCCCGCTTACCCTCAAGAGCTTTATCTGCTGCCGCCTGAACACGTTTATCGATCGTAAGCGTTATGTTACTTCCAGGGATATCCTGCTTATGGAAGCCTTCCCCAATCTTATTTCCCATCGCGTTAACAACTACCGTCTGAGAACCGCGCTCTCCTTGCAGAAATCTTTCTAGCTTAGCTTCGATACCGTACTGCCCTACGAGCTCTCCAGGGCGATAGCCGCTATAGGTAGAATTCTTAAGCTGCTCACCTGATATCTCTCGTATGTAGCCGATGAGGTGAGCCGCCAATGAACCGTGAACATACTCGCGAGCGGGCACAACGCTTACAATAATTCCCGGAAGCCGATGACGTTGAGCCTCTATGAGAGCGACTGTATCACGAGATACATCGCGCAGAAGTAGCTTTGGCTCAAAGCGACGTCGTTTGTTTTGATTTGACAGCTTTTCAAGCAAGACATCCGGCTGCTCTCCAATAATCTGAGCTAGAGCCTGAATCGTAGCTTTTGGGTCCGGGCTATCTTCGACAACAAGGTCCACGTTAAACGAGGGACGATTGCGCACAAGAACCTCGCCATGACGGTCCGTAATCAGGCCTCTTGGTGCTGGAACATAGATTGTACGCAAACGATTGTTTTCAGAGCGATCGCGGAAGAATTCCCCCTTTATCACCTGCAGGTACCACAGCCGTATCACCAACACGAAGAAACAGAAGGCGCAGACGGCGAGCGACGTCCACACCCTAACAGTTAAATTGAGCGGGGATCGTTCGATAGTTGGCATGCTCTCCTACAACGATGTGAGCACGGCAGACCGTCCAGAGAGAGGCGAAGGCACCTTTCCAACCCGCCGAGCAAGAAGAGCAAAAACCAGCGGTGCACACAGCCCCGAAAACAGCGCGCTAACAACTATCTCTCCGATCAGCCCCAAGGAAAATTCAGGGCGATTAGACTCAAAACTTAAGTAGAGCAGGTGTGACAGAGCAACCGAAACAGCAGAAACAGCCATCGCAACCGGACCTGAATCTATAAAGAGACGCTGCGATAGCAAAACAAACACCCCATATACAGTGACACATGCACCAGCCCAGGGACCTAACGAGTGCGCAGCCGTCAGGTCGGTCAGCAAACCGAGAGCGAAAGCAAGCAATGCGCCCACTAGACTTATCTCGTAGAAGGCGAGAAAAACAACCACCACAACGACAAACTGCGGAATAAGGTAGTGCGCAACTCCACAGTGCTGCAGCATCCCCTGCACGAGGAGAGAAACGAATCCGATAATAAGCGCCGGTCCTGCTATCGCCATATCACCTCTTCTCCGACCGCCCGCTAACAGAGGTTACCTCGCCGCCTTTCCTGAGAACTCCAATACTCTCTGGAACGGCACTTTGAGCCGAAACAGTAACCACCAAAACTTCCTCTAACTTTGAGAAATCCACAGCGGGCTGCACAGTTATATCTTTAAACAGAGCGCCAATGTTCTCTTCTATCGCTGAGATACGCCCGACCTCTATCCCTTTGGGATACACACGATCCATACCAGAGGTTACCACTAGATCTCCAACCTGAACCTGCTCCTCCTTGCGAACGTATTGCAGAGCACACTTCTTGGATCCCACTCCACTAACTACACCGCGCGCCCGCCCATCTTGGATAAGTGCATCAACCCCACTTGAATGGTCCGTCAACAAAATCACTTGCGCAGCATGGGGAGCACTTGAAACAACCTGCCCTACTACGCCCTGTGCGCTAACAACTGCCATACCCGCATTAACTCCATGAGAGCTTCCGCGATTAATCACGATACCTTGCACCCACCCGCTCGGGGTACTTCCGATTACTCTGGCACTTACTCCCTGAAGCTTTTCCTGCTCAGCGAGTCCAAGCAACGCGCGGAGACGATCGTTTTCAAGGCGCATCTCCTCACGCTCTAGTAGCTCTTTCTCGAGCTGCTCCACTCGAGCCCCCAACTCTAAGTTCTCTCTCGTAGTACCGACGAGTGCTACGTAACCATCAATGACCGCCACGCTACTACTACGAGCAGCTTCTACGAGCCCTAGTATAGGACTAGCAACCTCTTTGATAATAAGACGTCCAAACTGCCCTGCCTCTGGATGCCGACCGGAGTAGGCAGCGAGAAAAAGCGAGGCGAAAGAGAGCACGCATGCGTAACCGGCGACACGGATGCGTGATGAGATATCAATCGCCATCGTAACTACTGGATAACCACATCCTTAAGAACATCGAGCTGGTCGAGTACCGCTCCCGAGCCAACCACCACGGCCGACAATGGGTCCTGAACAACCGTCGTTGGAATGCTTGTCTCAAGAGTTATCAACTTATCGAGATTTCGCAGCAGAGCTCCGCCTCCGGCCATAGCGATTCCACGATCAACGATATCCGACGACAGCTCAGGCGGACACTTCTCAAGCGCCATCTTCACAACTTCAATAATCTGATTTATCGGCTCCACAAGCGCTTCACGCACTTCCTCTTCCGAAATAACAACGGCCTTAGGCACGCCCTGTAAAAGATCTCGCCCCTTGACCTCGATCTGCAACCCGTCACCAGATGGCAAAGCATTGCCAACAGCGATCTTTATCTGCTCAGCCGTACGCTCCCCAATAAGTACGTTGTGACGACGACGCACAAAGTTTGCTATCGCCTCATCCATCTTATCTCCACCCACACGAACTGAGCGAGAGTACACAATCCCTTTGAGCGATATGATGGCGATCTCTGTTGTTCCGCCACCGATATCAAGAATCATACTGCCACACGCTTCGGTCACAGGTAACCCCGCTCCGATCGCTGCTGCCATTGGCTCTTCAATCAAGTACACCTCTCGAGCACCGGCAGACTCAGCGGATTCACGCACCGCACGCTTTTCGACCTCCGTGATTCCGTGCGGAACACAGATGATAATGCGCGGCCGCACCAGGGTGCGACGATTATGAACCTTACGGATGAGATAGCGCAGCATCTCTTCTGTGACTTCGAAGTCAGCAATGACTCCGTCACGCATCGGACGAATAGCCGAAATCGACTCAGGCGTGCGCCCGAGCATATTCTTCGCTTCAGCGCCTACAGCAACCACGCGCCGTCGACCGCTTGCGTGATCGTTTTGCACCGCAACAACCGAGGGTTCGTTACACACCACACCTCGACCTTTCTGGTAGATGAGCGTGTTAGCTGTCCCAAGATCTATAGCGAGATCGTTTGAGAAAAGTCCGAGAAGAGCATCAAAGATCATAACTACCCGTTTAAAACTACACCGCTAGTGCTGCCCTGCGATTTTTTTTTCGATTAGAGCCGAGGCTGGATTTTTTTACTGTCCTGTCAACATAACCATGGCAGTGTTCAGTAAAGGATAATAATCACGTTGCTCGCGACGAAAGGCAACCTTTCACACAAAAAAAGTACCTAAAGAGCGTGTCAGCCCAGAAGCTGTACTACGCGGCAACAGGAACGGCGCTTCCGTCGGGGTCACTTGAGATATCAAGCTCGCGCACTTTCATCCCCAGAAATGCCACCTGCTCTGACGGACTTAAACGGCTATCAACAAAAACGAACCGTTGCGACATAGAGCGACACGCACCACTAACGGCTCTCCAGCAATGGCCGCGCTTGAGCTCTTCTCGACGCACTAAAAGACCGGCTTTTGCGAGGATCTCGGCGAATTCCCGATAGCTATTCTCTTGTTCCTTTGACCACGCTGGGCGGGAACTCTTTCTTCGCTTTGCTTTACGACCAATAACTAGGGCAGGTTTCAAGTGAGCACCAAGTAGTAAAATCAATAACTTACGAAACGAACACGGCGACCGTGCGGCGGTTATTCGGCACAAACCAATAAGATTTATGCGTTAACATCGATATGTTCAACTATGACACAGGTCACTTGATTGAACTACTGTTGGCGATGTGCTACAACCGCCCTCCATTGTTTGATTGAACTGTGGCTTTTTGGCAAGACTACAAGCGACGTATTTCTGAAGAAAATCGCTGGGTCAGCGGTATTTAGTCACGACTTTTTTTGCAGTATCTCGGAGAACGGACATGTCAGCCGGCGAAGAAACCACCACCACAACAACTGAAAGCACACCAACAGAGACAGTATCAACAGAGAAAGTAGCAGCTCGCTCACCACGAAATCTCGCTGAGGCGATCAGGTCGATCTCCTCAAGCTTCGTGCGCAGCGACCTGCCTGACTTTAAGACTGGAGATACCGTGCGCGTTCACGCCAAGATCATCGAGGGAACAAAAGAACGTATCCAGGTGTTCGAGGGAGTAGTTCTAAAACGTTCAAACGGCCAGCTACCAGACGCAACGTTCACCGTTCGAAAGGTTTCCTACAACATCGGCGTTGAGAGAACTTTTCCTCTTCACTCCCCACGCATTGAGAAAGTTGAGCTCCTCAGCCGCGCTAAAGTGCGCCGCTCGCGGCTCTTCTACCTCCGACCACTGCGTGGAAAGGCAACCCGCATGAAGGCGCTCTTCAATGCAGCTCCCAAGGGCTCAGACGGGAGCAATCAAGCAGCTTAACGGGCTCAACCCAACAAAGATGCAAGGGGTCCGTTACCAGCAAATGGTAACGGACCTTTTTTATTTAGCGCGCTCTATTTTATTTAGCACACTCTAGCAACGCCGTGGGCATCCAGCAGGGCTGCAGTTCGCTTGTGCCTGGCGCGAGCAATTGACGCTCCGAAGCTACCGCTGTCCGATCACAAGATGACCACCCGAAATGCGACCACCCGGGGCAACCTGCAATGAAGGGGTATCAAGCGAATCCTGCACATCACCTCCCGCGAATACCTCTACCATTGTGGTGGCCTTAACAGGACTTGAGACCTTCCCGAAGACCCGCAAAATCTCGACCTCGGAAGCAACTTTAAGTTCGCCCGTTCTCTCGACGGTCACAGCCCCAGCGCTCATACTACGCCCATTCAAATACCCGCGCACGACAAAGGGCCTATGGCTAATGATGGTCCCAGCCGAGATACGATACCCCGCTGCGACAACAAAAGAACGAGGTAACACAGCGCCCTCTTTCTCCTTTACAGGCGGAGTCGCAGCGTGGACAGGCGAACTAGTCGTAAGGCTCTCCGGCAAGACAGTATTGCGCTGGGCGGCATCCTGATTTGCTACCTGCCCCCCTACTACCAAATTGACGTCCCGATTCTCTGCTTTTGCTGGAGCACTCCCCCACGAAAAAGCACCAGAGCTTACCGCAACCTGATCTGATTGTTTTTTTGAGCGCCAAAGCATACTAGTGGGTTTACAGCACTGAGCCCTTCTCGACAAGGACCCGTTTCTCTAAAACCACCTAATTCAGACCCGCAAATACCTATTCTGGTTCGATTTTTGGGGGTTGTTCAACGTTTGATTATGAGTCAATTATTGGAGGTTGAGGACCACCCCCTCCTTAGCTGGAAAAACTTGTGCCTTGCGCCTGCTCCAGATGCTGTTTCTAGGCATCCTACGTTGGTACATAGAGCAGTTTGCCCGAATCAGTTGTATAATAAAGATAGGGGGTACGATCTGCGTGTTTTTTAAAGGGCGGAGACATTTCTCATGACAATCGCACCGGGACGAAAGCCCAGAGGCAATTGCAGGCTCTCCAGTCTATTGAATGTGCGCGGCCAGTTAGGGCTTGCGGCCACTCTGTGTGCTACCTCGTTTGGTGCTGCTGTCTTACTTCTCCCGACCTCCACTGATAGCGCATTAGCGGCCGATCCAACCACAAGCGAGCCGTTCCGTTTCTTTGATAAGCCCTCCAAACAATCCCCTCAAGAGCACAACCACGACCTCGCACGGGTGAATCTTGAAAATCTTGAGATGAACTCCATAAGCAGGGGCCCCGAGTCCGGAGTGGTTTACCCCCTCCCAGAGCTCCCGCAGGTCAGCATCTCAAGTACGAAAAACAGCTCGTTGAACATCTCTCACGCCCCCCTCTTTCACGGTCGCCTCGGCTATAAATACGCAGCTGTAACAGACAAGAAGAATCTTGTTTTCTACACAATAGATCCTGAGCTCCAACAACTTGCTCAGAACCTCGTGCGCTCGGCGCAAGCTAATCATGTTGCCATCGCTGTCATGAACCCGCGCACCGGTGCAGTCCTTGCACTCGCTGGAAAATCTTTCTCTATTAGCAACGTCGAATACCACGCCGGCTTCCCGGCCGCTTCTCTATTCAAGGTAGTAACTGCGGCCGCTGCGGTTGAAAACGCAGGTCTCTCGACGAACTCCCTAATACCTTTTCGCGGAGGGAACTACACCCTCAACCACTTCAATTACCTTCCCGATGCACGCCGCGACCGCCGCCTCATGAGCATCGGAGAAGCGATGGGAAAATCGTGCAATCCAGTTTTTGGCCACATCGGTCTTAAATACCTTAACGCGCCGATACTGGCCTCATTCGCCAGACGATTCGGATTTAATCAGTCGCTAGGCTTTGAGGCACCTCTTGAAAGAAGCACAGCTTTCGTACCCGACGATGATGCGTTCGAACTGAGCCGTACAGCCGCTGGTTTTGGTAAGGTTACAATCAGTCCAGTGCATGCGGCAGCATTTGTTTCCAGCGTAGGAAACGGCGGACTCCTACCTCGACCCTACCTCGTAGAGAAGATTACGGATTCTGATGGCACCGTCCTACAAAAGACAGAGCCTCAGGTGCTACATCGAGCAATCGATGAAAGCACCTCGCGTACACTCCTCGATATGATGCAGTACACAACGACGAACGGAACCTCGCGTAGGGAATTTATGCGTGGTCAACGCGCTATCCTTGGAAACATCGACGTCGCAGCAAAAACCGGGACTCTCAACGGCACGAACCCTAAAGGGCTCAACAACTGGTTCATCGCAACAGCTCCGGTATCCAATCCTCAAATTGCCGTAGCGGTTATCACCGTGGACGCACGCCGGGCGTCCAAGGCTTCCGCTCTTGGACGCAGAGTGTTTGAGAAATTCTTCAACGTCACACCATCTGAGCCGCAAACGCTAAGAACTAAGAAGAGCAGTAAGAAATTTATCCACGCGAAGCGCTACATGAAATCCAATAAATCGACTACTGCGAGCCGAAGCGGCAAGAGCAAGAAGAAGCACGTTAAGTAGTCCAAAACTGCCGTGGCTTACTAAATAGGCAGGAAGTAAAACGAAACAGTAGTCGCTTTATCGGCAGTCGTTGCGACACCGAGCACACCTCCTACACCCTTCAGTAACGTTCGCGCGTCCGCTAATGTTGCTCCCAATCCCTTCCCTGCGCTCCGTAGCCTCTGTGAGAGGAAAGGATTGAAGAGCTCCTCTTCCGCCAGCGAAGCGGGACCAGTGCGCTGATCTGTTACGCTCATTCGGGCATACTTCCCGGGGCCAAGACCTAGTCGCTTACCGTCTTGATCAACATAGACCACGCCCAGGTGCACAGCGAGGTACTTTGCATCCCCCTCCGATTGCCCCTCAAGCATGTTCTCTAGAAGCGCTAAGATAACCTCGCTGACAGAGGCCTCAGAGCATGCAACCAACGAATCCTGATGACAGTGAAGGTCCAATGACAGACTTGCTGCATGAGAGGCTTTCAGGATGGAGGCAACAGCCTCGACACAGAAAAGCAGAGAGGCGCTGTCCGCTTGGGACTTTGGAATCGCCAACCCCTGTTCAATCGTCTTTCGAAGCACCGCAAGACATCCTTCGATAGACGAGCGCCCCGCAGCATCGCGAGTTTTTTGATCAATAAGGGCTGCACACCCAAGAACGGCCCCAAAAACTGTGGTCAATTCGCGACTCATCTGCTCTACCGCTGCGCCGCCAGATTGTCTTAGCGCTACCGAACTACGCGAGATTGGAGACTCTGTCGGCTTGACAACCACCGGCCCAAGCGCAGAGAGGTAGGTAGCAACCTCGCTCAAATCGCGGGCCTCTATATCAGCGACGGCCGAGAAAAGCCCGTCATCACCACCACGCCCCGTCTTTACAAGAATCCCCTTACAACCAGCATTCTTTGCCAGTTGCAGGTCCGATGTCATATCTCCGATAACATAACTCGCTGAGATATCGATATTACTCTCGCGCGCTGCGCGCTCGAGCAAAAACGGGGATGGTTTTCTACACGAACAGTCATCGCTCTTAGAGTGAGGACAGAAATATATTCGGTCGATCGAACAGCCAGCCGCCGTTGCCTGCTTCAACATCTCCCGATTAACCGCAAAAAAGTCTTCTTTTGTGAAATAACCAAGCCCAATTCCCGGTTGATTCGTAACTACGATAATACGATACCCCAACTCGCGCATCTTCTTGAGGGCTTCAAAACTCCCTGGTAACTCCTTCAATCGTGCGGGCTCACTGAGATATTCGATGTGCTCGATGATTGTTCCATCACGGTCGACAAAGACTGCTGGTCTTCTTTCGTGAGATAGCACTTCCCCTTCATGCGTTAGAGCTGCGTATGTAATCTTTTCAATAACTCCAGAACTCGATCGGCCCTCAGTAAAGGGCACGATGGCAACTTTTCCACCGTGCCGCTCAACCAGCTCCTTTGAAGAGAGCCTATCAAGCGAGTAATCTCCCGCTTTGATATAGAGGTCTGGCCTAAGAAGCTCTATATTCTGGTTGTTGTTTAGCTCAGAGAAGATGAATACATGACTTACCGATGCCAAAGCAGAAACAACCTGAGCGCGGTCACCCTCGGAACATATTGGTCGAGAGTCCCCTTTGTTAGCCTTCACAGACGAATCGGAATTGACCCCGACTATCAAAATGTCCACAAGACTCTTAGCATCCTCTAGGTACTGTACGTGCCCAGGGTGTAGAATATCAAAGACACCCGAAGTGTACCCAACCGTCTTACCTGCCTTCCGATACTGATCCCTGAGCGCCGCTAAGCGCTCGCGGCTTGCTACCTTTTCATCCATGCACTACTACTAGACCAAACTTACCCCTTGCTTGACAACACAGTGTTAGCGGATTCTCTCCAGAATCGCCCCCAAACCTACTGGCTCAAAGAATTACTCTCATGCTCTCACCCCTTGCGCTCATAGAAAAGCACCTTGCCACTTCTCTCCTCTCTCCTCAGGGGCGGATTCAATACCAAAAAGGGGATGTGAGCAAATCAGAGCTTCTCTCCTACGCGCCCTCCATTAGAAAGCTCTCCGAGGGATACACCCAACACGCTGTAGGAACGAGCCAGCTGCCCAGCATACCATCGGACCTTGACGCTGCAGCTTACGCTCTCTATTACATTGCGATTAATGCCGCCAAAGCCCTTCACCTTATACCCCTCATAGATCTAAATCGGCCACATATCCGTGTTGCCGATTTTGGTTGCGGTCCGGGCACCCTAGCACTGGCCCTACTCGCTTCAAGCTCCCAGCGCTTTGACTCTACACTAATCGAAAAGTCCCCTCACATGCTTACCTTAGCACAGCGCCTCATCTCATCCTGGGAAGAGACCAATGCACGGGGTGCGATTCGTCCCTGCGCTGAGATTCCAACCAATGAATCTGGATCCTTTGACCTGGTGTGCGCCGCAAACTCACTGGCGGAACTTACCGATGAGCGCATGCTGGACACTGTTAATAAGCTATGCAGTCTTCTCGCGCCTGACGGTGTTCTCTTGCTGCTCGAACCAGGCCAACACCACCATACCCGCCGCCTTATGGCACTACGTGACCACATACTAGAAAGAATCCCTGCTCTTACCCCGCTCTTTCCCTGCACTCGCCGTGACCGCTGCCCGATGCTTACTATCTCTGAAACCGATTGGTGTCACGGGACACTTGAATGGCAACAACCTCCTCTACACGCCCAACTCGACCGCCTGCTAGGCTTCAACAAACATCGCATCAAGTACTCATCTTTTGTGTTCCAAAACGGCGCTGCAATTAACTCTGGATACCGCGTCATCATACCCGCTAAAAAAGGTCGCCAGGGGATAGATTCACTACTTTGCGGTCCTGATCACTACGGCCTTGTGAACATAAAAAAGGGGATGCGCAACGAGGGCAATAGAGCACTTGAAAAAGCCGGGTGGTTTGACCGGTTGCGCCTTATAACGGGCACCCTGAGCGATACAAGCGCTGCTATTTTTGATAACGTAGGAGAATTGTGAAAGACTCAGATGACGCCACACAATTCGAGAAGAATCTTTTGGTTGTGCTGAACGCGTGGAGCTGTTACCAACAGGAGCTATATGACAATCTCTCAGATAAAGATAATCGCTTACCTCAAACCTCACTGCGGCTGGAGCCGCGGCGTTCGCGCTGTCTTAGGTAAATACAACCTCAGCTACGAAGACCGAGACATCATAAACGACCCTGCTCAGCGGGAAGAGATGATTCAAAAAAGCAATCAGACCCTCAGCCCATGCGTTGAGGTCAATGGTGTTATGCTTCCAGATATAAGCGGCGAAGAGTTAGAGCAGTATCTTCTCGCGCAGTCACTAGTGCAGCACAGCGCGGCGGATACTGACGTTCCACTCGATCGGGGCTGTCCTGGTCACGGGGCGCCCGTTACTGACGTGGACCAGATTCAGTCGACCTTAACTCCGCGCAAGAGCTAGGGGCGTAGGGATGCCGATGGCCTACCTTAAGGCCATGAGAACTTGCAACATTCAAATAAAACTATTAAGCCGATGAGGCGAAGGGCCCCGCTTTGGTATCAGTAAACCGGTCGGCACATAGAGCGAACCCTATGAAGATGGCCGTACTCCAAGCTTTTCGAATAATTGGTGGTCGCGGCTGTTGACGTACAATTTGTGGGTAGACACCTCTTGGAGCACCTCAATTTTTGAGACGTACGGCTCAAGATGTCGGTGCAGCTCCTGAGAGAACGCAGTTATTAAAGCAAACTGAGAGAGTCGGACATCAACTATATAATCGAAACTGCCAGAGATATGCGTGACGGCACGAACCGCCGGATGAACAAGCGCTAAGTGAGCGAGGCGGTTACGGAGCTCTACGCACGGCCGTGACGCTGAGACTCGCAGAGAGTACCGAAATAACCCATCTCGAAGCGTAGGAACTACATACCCAACAGCAAGAAGAATTCCTCTTTGCTGAAGGGTCTGCAGGCGGTAATCGATTGTATTTTGAGCCACACCACACTCCGCGCCAAGTTCGCGTCGCGATGCTATCTTACCGGAACCAAGCAGCAGGAGAATTTTTGCGTCGAGCTGATCGAATCTTTGACTTTGAACACCCGTCCCATAACTGATGGTGTTATTTTTCGCTTCATCACCACCCCGAATCGGGTGAGCTACTGTTACTTCAATGACCGCAGACACAGATTTTCTAAATTTTACATCGGGCACCTGCCTGCAAATCTCCTCAAAAAACTGCCGGACATCTGCAAGAGTTTTTGCGAGAAACATGACACAAATGTGCGTATCTCCGGCCACCTCGCTAACGAAGGTTGAGGTAGGAGCCTCTACAAAGGCTTGAGTCAGTGTAGCAGTCGCATTCTGACCAGGGGTCTCGATTGAAATCTCAGCATAAAACTCCATCAGGCCGAGAGCAAACGGGTTGACATATGGGCGAAGACGAATCGTCCCCTCCTCAAGCAGGTTTTTCAGCGCATTACGAACCACATGGTCTTTCAGTCCTATTGTGGCACTGACTTGCGCGACGCTTAACGATGCATCGAAAGCCATACATGCGATGATATCGAGATCCCTCTCCGTTAACTTCACTACACCCTCGCGTTAAACCGACCGACACCCTCTCTGTTGTAAGTTTAAACCCAAAGTTGCAGCAAAACAATTCGCCACTGACTCACTACACTCTGTATGATACGCTCAGAGCGATGAGAGCATTCCCACCCCAAACTAAGGAGCTTAATACTGCTAACCACCTGACAGCGCATAGGGTATCCACGAAGACACCACCTGATCTCATCGAATCTAGCCTAAAGCACACCAGGACACTCTTTCCCCATGAGCCGACCGCCGCAGAGGGGCTTTCACGTGCCTACCAGTCGTTGATTTGCGGACACGGTCGTCTAGAAGATTGCGAGTTGCTTGAATACTTTATTTATACCGCCGGGCCTATATCAGCGCCCTCCGTGGTTGGTGCCGCTGGGCTTTATCACATCATTGAAAGCAGCAGCGAGATGGCCACCCTCCTCGATCTCCTTCGCTTAAATCCCCCTCCCGGCGTATCGTTCCTCCGAAATCATCAACAATCTATCCACGAGTTCATCTGGGGCGGTAGACTTTCAATTGAGTCTAGCGGGGCCCATTCACGCCACATCATGCCCCACATAATAAACCACATTTTGTCAGCAGCTATCGAAATTGTTCGAGACAAACAATGGGTGCCCGTGCTGTTGGCTTTCACCTTGCGAGATAATAATCGGAGAGTGCAAGCGTTTTACCGCAATCTAGGATTTGAACGAACAGCCGCAACCCTTGAGTTTGCTAACGAGACGCAAGATGTATGGGCACTAAGCTTAAAGCGAGATTCACCAGCGTTAGAGCGAATACGGTCGATCATCAAGCGGTAGTACAGGCCGTGCACCGTGGTACGATCATCAAGTGTCTTTCAGCTAACTCAATAAGCCTCGCCTTCAGGGATCTCTCACACAAAGTTAAAGGAGAAGATTTCGATCAGGGCGAGGGCCCAAGCATCTCCCCGAGGAAAAACTCTTCCCTTCTCTTCCTCGGTCTTTTGCCGACACAACAACCACAGCATAAACGGCAAACGGCTCGCTGGTCTACCTATCTGATATTGTTAATCTTACCTACAGTCTTTAGTTGAAGCTTAAACGCGCCTAGCGCATCTAAAGCCTAAGGGAAAGTGTTTAGTGCTTTAAGTAGTTCAACTTACATGTTCTTTATCGATTAAATTTATATCCAATTAGGCTGTCTATGGAAACTACTCCGTCTCAACTTGGTGCACACATCCCGATGATCTATCACTTTGTGATGCTACAAGACCCTGCACGCATGGAGGGATTTAGAGATGCAATCAACCAGGTAGTAAAGCCTGGTGACAAAGTTCTTGAGCTCGGTGGAGGCACTGGAGTGTTGTCATTTTATGCCGCTCAGAAGGCTAGTAAGGTTTATTGCGTAGAGAAGATTCCAGAAAATGCAACATGGGCAAGGGAATTTCTTACAAAAAACAACAACGGCGATCGCGTGGAGGTTATCTGTGCAGATGCTTTTGAATACCTACCACCAGAGCCGGTTGATGTCGTCATTTGCGAAATGCTCCATGTCGGAATGATGCGAGAACACCAACTGGAGGTGATTGATTCTTTCAAGAAGCGCTACGTGGAGAAGTTTGGGACGAAGCTTCCTACATTCATTCCTGAGGCTTTTATTCAAGGCGTTCAGCCGATCAATTACGATTTCAATTTTTTTGGCTATCACGCACCGGTGCCGCTTTTCCAGGCCCCTGGCCAAAATACGCCGGTGGCAAAAGAGCTTGCTGATCCGACGGTATTCCAAACGATGCTCTACGATCACAACTTCCCACTCGATATTAGCTGGAGTGGTGTAATAGAGATAAAAGAGGCAGGCGAATTTAATGCATTAAGATTCATTCTTAAGAATGTCTTAGCAATTGTACCAGAAGAAGGTCGTGGGATTTACTGGCATAACCAGTATCTTGTTTTACCGCTACGTTCTTCGCTTTCAGTTAAGACGGGTGATAAAATTAGCGTTAGTTTTTCGTATCCATCAGGGTGTCAATTGGAAGAGGCAATAGCGACACTTCAAGTAAAAAACATGAGCACTCCCGTTACTTCCCCGCTGCGCGCCCAGATCGAAACAGAGTCATACAACTCTGCAGATGAGCCAAAAGAAATCTGGAATAACTTCCAAAAAGAGCAAAAGAGTTGGCACTCAACGGGGAAGTAGCCTTCAAGGCCTTACCCGATTACGCTGAGTTCGCCGCCACCGCTTTGTAAGGACTTCCCGGCTAACGATCTGGTAACAGCGGCTGAGCAATAACGAGATCTACCTAAAAGTATCCCATGAACCCTATCAAGGTGCCCCGCCTGAAAACAGGCACTGGGACATCCCCTCCGATGAGAGTCCTCCTACCGCAGGTGTTCAAAGAAGAGCTTCTAGGTGATGGATTCCTGTTGTGGAAGCGGGTTACTAAGGGAAGCGCGGCAAAACCTACCCGTAGCGAGAAAGTGGAGGTTGGGTTGATATTCGATTTTTGGTGCGGGGAAAAACCGGACGTGTATCCGCTGAGAT
>JBIIHY010000030.1:0-14453 GCA_044235305.1 Bdellovibrionota bacterium | reverse complement strand
TCACTCACGCTATAAAACTCTTCAATAAATCTGACGATTTTTTAGTAATCTACCCGACATCGGAAAGCGACTTAGATGATCAAATGATAAGCTTCTTCGCCCAGGGCATAGCCGAATTAGACTGCCCTAGTAACGCGATAGGAATTAGGCTCGTCTTTGCCAGCGTAAGTTCCCTTCTGCAACGTCCACTTAGCAAAGATGCCTTGGGGGAAATTAGTGTCTGCGCTGAGAAAGATGAAATTTTGCCATGGGTTCCTAAATATTTTGCTAAGGTCCAACGGAAGCTCGAAAAGCAACGTGAAAAGTTCCAGGGTTTGCTCACAGCTCAAGAAGCGGAACTTGCAGATATAAATAGGAGATATCTATCTTCTCGTTGTGATGGGCGCTGAGAAATTACAAATGCACCTCGTGCTGCCCCCAAGCAGATTACATGAATAGTGACTCCCCACCCCAACTACTTTCCTGACCCGGTTTCAGTGGCAAAGAGAACCCTCTTCGCTAACATCATCTTACGGCACTGTAACCGTCCACTGAGGGACGCTATTGCGCCTCGAGATCGGACTTCAGGGGCTGGTGAGCGAAAAGCTCCTCCCACCGGATTGGCGCGAGGTCAGCGACTGAATCTTCCCGACATGCTCTGCGCCAACTTCAGTCCAACAGAATAACCAGTTCTTACGCCCCATAGGAATTGGTCGTAGCGCTCGCTCGAGTGCGAAAGCATGCGCGCATAACCTAGCTTACACTCCAAATTGTGTCCCCATTCCCACCCCTATGGCTAAGCCTTCGGCTACTGCAACCTCCAAAGCGGGAGGGTAAGGTTAATAACGGAGATACCGCCGCACGGGGACTTTTACATCATGCCAGATGTGTAAAGGACCACATGAAACGGTGCCTTTAGAGGTTTTATCGCTAAAAATTTCTGAGCCGGCACCACTATTCCTGGCGGACCTGGAAGGTCCGCGCTCCGGGGGCAGCTTCGCCAAATCGCGCGGACTCCACCGAAATAGCAAGCTATGGCGTTATCCCTACATTAAACTATTAAGTTCTTCCGGCCCCATGCCGTCTACCCTGTGGGCTAAGGGTATATAGGCTTTTGGGGATTAATCATGAAATCATCGCTCGTCATCGTGCTATCGCTTTTGATCTCTGGCTGTGCAACGTACTACCCGCCAGTTTCTGTAGAGCACTTTGGAGAGGCCGATCCTGCTAAGGATCAGAAGATTACCCAGGTCGCAGGTGAGATTGAACAGACGCCTTCTGATGTGAAGGTTTATGTTGGATCTCTCCCTGATGGGCTCGCCCTTTCTGAGCAGGGCTCCAAAATTACGATACTACCTGGGTATGAAAATAAGTATTCGATACTTGGGGCTGTCGCTGCGGGGTACAATAAAGATCCCCTCATTACATTAAAGAATTTCTTGTGGGTTCCAACCTTTCAAGGGGCGGATGAATGGCGCAAATGGCTGTGCTATCCGCAGGCTCCTATCAAGTTGCTAACTCTCGGTTTGTGGGGGTATTTCAGTCCTACGGCCTGGCCGTGCGTGGCTGTTGCGCCTTCGGACGAACTCGACCGCAAGAGAGATTTGATAGACTCTCTCAAGAAAGCTGCAAAGGCGATGGGCGCAAATGCGATTGCTGTTTCTGGAGCAGAAACCACAAACATTACCTACGTTCGAAATGGTGCTCCGGTTAGTGCCTCCAGCATTAACATGACCGGGATGACCGGATTCGCGATTGTTGAGAAGTAACACCACTCCCAAGACCGGCTGCGATTACTAGTTGCAGGCGATAGCGTGGGGGAGGTTGGGGGTTTTATGCCCAACTTCCCCCACCGCACACCCCAGTGTTCCAATTTCCCACGAATGTGATAGCATCCCCCGCACTTACGGTCGTAGCTCAATTGGTAGAGCAGCGGATTCCAAATCCGCAGGTTGGGGGTTCGATTCCCTCCGACCGTGCCATTCTAGTAGTAGTATGAGTTTTCCCCAGGATGATTGCGTAGTTTGGGCACCTGCGGCGGGCGATTCCGCCGAGGCGCGGACCCGTTCGCCGCTCTGGATGGTGAGTCAGGAACCTCTACTCAACGACCTTGTCGTCTACCTTGCTGCTGTTCGTGACCAATTCACGAAAGGCCCCAGTAAAGAGCTTCAACTCGTATTCTCGCGCAAGCACCTCAAGGAGTGCCGCAAGGCGTTTGACCGCATGATACGGAAAGGGGAGGAGAGCCTTCACCGCCTGTGTGAGCTGTTGTGTGCAGCATTAGTTGGACGGTATCAGCTTCAAAGCGTGGTTATTGGCGATGTCCCAACTAGTGGCGAGCGCTTTACCCTGACACAACTTATCTCTCAACGGGATCTCTACTCTACCATCGACCTTGACCTCGGTAACCGACAGCTTCAAAAGCTTAGGTACTTCGACGGTCAGTCGTGGGTTGCGCCAGCACTCGTAGCGAATATGGTTGAGTACCAACCAGTTGAACCAAATGGGTTTGGCGTTTTTAAGCTTATTAGTCGGATAAAAGCCGAAGAAGAGCTGTGGAATAAAGTAGTGGACGAGATATTCGGGCTGGATTCCCTTGTAAAAAGGGATAAGCAGCTTCGGCATTTGAGTCACTACGTAAAGGATATCTTCGGGATAAAGATAGTGGTTGCGTCGCCCGATGAGGCTGCTGCGTTGCATACCCACCTGACCGAATTAACCTGGTCGGATGATGCGCTAAAGCTGCACCAAGCCGAGGTTACCTCTGAAACGGTGAGCCTTGATTTCGTTGAAACAAAAAACTACCTGGCCGAGCACGAAAAGAGCAGTGGCTGGGAAGCAATTAAATCAGTGGTGCTGTGGAACGCCCGTATGTTTGAGATCCAGATTCAGCCGCTCTCAAACTTCTGGCGTGAGCGAGAGCACCTTACCAGAGAGAGCCACACCGGGTTTAAGAGTCGTCGTGAAGAGGTGCGTCAACAGGTGGCCGAGCGCATCCCGCTCTTTCGCTTCTACCAAAATCTGTTGCGCTGGCTTTTCCAGAACCCGGACGGTCCAGCTCCGGTCTTCTCAGGTATCTCCGTAGCCGTTGCGGAATAGCTCGTTTGGTCGCCGATGCGATCGTCTATGTTGCTTAAAGTAGTCAAAGTTGCAGGTAGTTATGGGGTTAAGTATACTTGAGTTAAAAGTTCAAGATTGATAACCTCCTGGTCGGCCCAGAGAATTTAGAAAGAAAAAACGCCTCGTAGACGGGACTTAGCGGGAGGAAGGCGGTAACCTAACCTAACCTGGGTTCATTAAGGACAGACCATCAGTATGAGTACAGATATCTTAGACGATTTTACCAGCCAAGATTACAAGTACGGGTTCTACACCGATATCGAGGCCGAGTCGGCCCCGCCAGGTCTTAACGAAGGCATCATCGCCTTCATATCTCAGAAGAAGAACGAGCCGCAGTGGATGCTCGACTGGCGCTTGAAGGCATTTAAGACCTGGCAGGAGATGCAAGAGCCTCACTGGGCGTTCATCGGGTATCCGCCGATAAATTATCAGGATATTATTTATTACTCTGCTCCTAAGAAGAAGCAGGGACCTGCAAGCCTCGAAGAGGTAGACCCAGAGATCTTAAAGACATACGAAAAGCTCGGTATCCCAATCCATGAGCAGAAAGCGCTCGCTGGTGTTGCAGTTGATGCGGTCTTTGATTCGGTCTCAGTAGTCACAACGTTCAAGAAGCAGCTTGAAGAGGTAGGAGTTATCTTCTGCTCGATGTCTGAGGCGATTCAGAATCACCCAGAGCTTGTGCAGAAATACCTAGGTTCAGTTGTTCCACATTCAGATAATTTTTTCTCGGCTTTAAACTCTGCGGTCTTCACCGATGGATCGTTCTGTTACATCCCAAAAGGAGTCAGATGTCCGCTTGAGCTCTCAACGTATTTCCGCATAAACGCCGCTAAAACTGGACAATTTGAGCGCACTCTCATCATCGCAGATGAGGGGAGTTACGTGAGCTACATGGAAGGGTGCACGGCGCCGATGCGAGATGAGAATCAGCTTCACGCAGCGGTTGTTGAGCTCGTTGCTCTCGGCAACGCGCAGATCAAGTACTCAACCATTCAGAATTGGTACCCCGGGGATAAAGACGGCAAGGGAGGCATCTACAACTTCGTAACGAAGCGTGGACTCTGTGCCGGAGCAAATTCAAAGATCTCGTGGACGCAGGTTGAGACTGGATCGTCTATTACGTGGAAGTATCCAAGCTGCATCTTGAAAGGTGACAACTCAGTTGGTGAGTTCTACTCAGTTGCCATCACCAATAACAAACAGCAAGCCGATACTGGAACAAAGATGGTGCACATCGGAAAGAATACCCGCAGCACTATCGTGTCGAAGGGTATCTCTGCTGGTCGCAGCAGCAACGCCTATCGCGGTCTCGTTAAGATAATGAAGAGCGCAGATGGCGCGAGAAACTTCTCGCAGTGCGATTCGATGTTGATGGGTAACGAGTGCGGTGCGCACACCTTCCCGTACATCGAAGTGAAGAATCCAAGCGCAAAGGTCGAGCACGAAGCATCGACGTCGAAGATCGGCGAAGACCAGATATTTTATTGCAATCAGCGCGGTATCTCTACTGAAGACGCCGTGTCGATGATAGTCCACGGATTCTGTAAGGAGGTTCTCGCTGAGCTTCCTATGGAGTTTGCAGTTGAAGCGCGCAGATTGCTTGAGATTAGCCTTGAAGGAAGTGTCGGATAAGAGGGATGTATGAGCCTACTAAAGATTAAAGATCTACATGCAAAGATTGAAGGCGATGGTCGCGAGATCCTAAAAGGGATCAACCTTGAGATTAAGCCTGGTGAAGTTCACGCCATCATGGGTGTTAACGGCTCTGGCAAGAGCACGTTGGCTAATATCCTTGCTGGTCGGGAAGGGTACGAGGTAACTGCCGGGGCGGTTGAATTCGAGGGCAAGGATCTGCTTGAGATGGAAGCTGAGATTCGTGCGCGTGAGGGATTGTTCCTTGCGTTTCAGTATCCGGTTGAGTTGCCAGGTGTGCTGACAACGTATTTCTTGCGCACAGCGCTCAACTCTATCCGTGAGCACCGCGGTCAGCCGGCGCTCTCAGTGCGCGAGTTCGCAGCACTTGTAAAAGAGAAGGCGCAACTTCTTGAGCTTGGTGAAGAGCTTCTTAAGCGCTCGGTTAATGAAGGGTTCTCTGGTGGAGAGAAGAAGCGTAACGAAGTGTTTCAGATGGCGGTGCTTGAGCCGAAAGTTGCCATTCTCGATGAGACCGATTCAGGACTCGATATCGACGCTTTGCAAACCGTAGCTAACGGAGTTAATCGCTTGCGCTCTGCTTCTAACGGCATGCTCGTGATCACTCACTACCAACGCCTACTAAATTACATCATCCCTGATGTCGTGCACGTTATGATTGACGGGCGCATCGTTCAGTCAGGTGGTAAGGAGCTCGCTCTGACCCTTGAAAATCAAGGGTATTCAGCATTCAAAGAGACTCTCTCGGCATAGTGTCGTCGTAGTCGATTGGTCAGGAGAGAAGGTGATGAGTACGGCAGGTAGTAAAAAGAAAGTTGTGGCTGATGCTAAGAGCTGGGCCGCAGACGCAATCAGCGCAGCCGGTGGTGCGCGCGCTGGTAGTGTTGTGACCGAATTGGCGCAGGATGGTTTGGCGGTGTGGAGCAAGGTGCTCTTCCCAACCCCGCAGCTAGAAGAGTGGAAGTACACTAACACTGAAGCTATCGCTAAGGGTGAGTTCCGGCTTGCTCCAGCACCAGCTTCTGGAATTAGCTCGGCACTGCTTGAGTCGAGTGAGATTGCAGAGCTTAATGCAGCACGTATAGTTTTCGTTGATGGTCACTACGTGCCAGCCCTCTCTGCACAAGAGATGCCTAAAGGTGTATCGATTAAGCGCCTCTCTGAATTGAGCACAAGCGCTGCTGGAACACTTGGGCTCCACCGCAGTGAGCCTTTCGCTGCGCTCGCCACAGCGCTTCTTACTGATGGTGTGGAGATAACAGTCGAGCGCGGGGCAGTAGTCTCAACGCCGCTTCACTTGATTAATGTTGTTACCGCTGCTGCTCGCGGGTGTGTAGTCACGCCTAGGGTGTGCTTGGTTGCTCACGAGAGCTCTCAGGTTACAGTTGTTGAGTCTTACCGCGCTAGCGAAGAGTTTCAATACCTGACGCTGCCCGTGTGTGAGGTTATCGCGGCAGCTAATGCGGTAGTGGATATCTATCGTATTCAGAGCGATTCCCGCAGTGCTTTCCACGTTTCAGCTACTGCAGTTGAGCAGCAGGCATCATCAACGGTCAGTACTCACATCTTCTCGTTTGGAAGCTCACTGGCGCGCAACAACGTCACGGTGGCCTTGAAGGGAAGTGGCTCGAATGCTGTACTTAACGGACTCTCTGTTCTTAGCGGAAGTCAGCACGTGGATAACTCAACTGAGATTCACCACATCGAACCATCCGCTGAGAGTCGTGAACACTTTAAGGGTATCTACTCTGAGACGAGTCGGGGTGTTTTTTCGGGCACGATTACAGTTGATAAGATCGCCCAAAAAACCAACGCGTTCCAGTCTAATCAGGCGCTGCTGCTCTCGCCAACAGCGAGCATTGAGACCCGCCCGCAGCTTAAGATTTGGGCCGATGACGTAAAATGTACGCACGGTGCAACCGTGGGGCAGCTCGATGCTGATGCGCTCTTTTACCTGCGCTCTCGCGGGCTTAGTCCGGCCGATGCCAAGAATTTTCTTATTCACGCCTTTGCGAGTGAGGTTCTTACCACCGTTCGTTCTGGTGCAGTGAGAAGTTACGTTGAGCAGATACTCAGCGATAAGTTGGGGGGTGAGGCTGGCTGGTAGAGACATGGTTTTTGGCCCCCGGTGGCGCATCCGCGCGCGTGCTAGCTGTTTGCTCAGCTAGCGGATTTCTGTTAGGGTCCCGTGTCTTGTTAAAGATAGCAGCCTGATAGGTGCTGGGCGCGGACTGTGAGGTTTGCTGATTCGGCTTGGTAAGGTGTTGTTATTATTTGGAATTAAGGGTTCGAGATGGGCGAGCAGGTAGTGCAGGGAACATCGGGTTCGATAGTTACGCGCGCAAAAGACTACTTGGTTGGAAGCGTAGAGGAGCTCAAAAAGGTGCAGTCTCCCTCGCATCAGGAAACTCTACGGATGACCGGAGGGGTTCTTTTGATAATCGTCTTTATTTCGTTGTGCCTTTTCTTTATAGATCTCGTGTGGAATTGGCTGATGTCTAAGATGATCGGCTAGTTAAAGGGTATTTGTCAGGAAGCTATGGAAGCAACTAGCACAGAGCAAAAGATGAATTGGTTCGTAGTACAGGCATACGCTGGTTTCGAAATGAAGGCCAAGCAGGCGCTTGAGGAGCGGATCCGCCTTAATAACCTTACCCACCTCTTCGGCGAAGTACATGTGCCGCAAGAGACAGTAGTGGAGCTCGTGAAGGGTCAAAAGAAGACCTCCACTCGCAAATTCTTCCCCGGATACATGTTGGTGCAGATGGTCCTCAATGAGGAGACATGGCACCTGGTCAAGGAGACCCCTAAGATCTCTGGATTCTTAGGTGATGCAACGACTCCACAACCGCTAGCCGAGGAAGAGGTAAAGCGTATCTTCAGTCAGGTGGAGGAGGGGGCTGCTTCTCCACGTTCTAAGGTCAGCTTCGAGCAGGGAGACGCTGTTAAGGTCATCGATGGTCCGTTTGCTGAGTTTAACGGAACTATCGAAGAGGTTCGTCCTGAGAAGGGTAAGGTCAAGGTGTTGATAAGCATCTTCGGTCGTGCTACTCCGGTCGAGCTCGATTTCATGCAGGTTGAAAAAGCCTAGCTAGTGGGCTGAACAGGGCGTCTGTGTGCCGGGGTCGTGCTTCTGAAAAAGACCCGTGTGCGAGCAGTAGACGCCGTGACCTCATTAAAGTTTGGTGGCGCTGAATTAACGTTGTAGGTGGTACAAATGGCAAAAGAGATAAGCACAGTTATTAAATTACAAGTTTCCGGAGGGCAGGCGAATCCAGCTCCTCCTATCGGACCTGTGTTGGGTCAACACGGCGTTAACATTATGGAGTTCTGTAAGCAGTTCAATGCCAGAACCCAGAAGCAGATGGGAGAGGTAGTGCCCGTAGTGCTCACAGTGTACAAGGACCGCTCCTTTACCTTTGAGCTTAAGACACCACCAGTTTCGTACCTCATCAAGAAGACGCTGAAGCTCGAGAAGGGCTCATCAGTTCCAAACAAGGATAAGGTAGGTAAGCTCACAAAGGCTCAGGTTTATGAGATAGCTAAGGCTAAGATGCAGGACCTGAACTGCTACGACGAAGAGGCCGCGTTTAAGATCGTGGCTGGAACCGCTCGTAGTATGGGAGTGGATGTCGTCAATTAACACCGGAGATAATTAACCCCGGAGATATTGACATCTGGCCGGTAACTACCTAGGCTACCGGCCTCTTAAAAGTTTTACGTTGGAAAAACGGGCTTTTTGTGACATCCCAGACTAAAGGATGCACCCAAAGACCACAGTTGCCAATAAGAGATTTTAACAATTCAAGTTTTTACTCTTTAGAGTGAAGTTATGGCTCGTAAAAAAGAAGGCAAGCGAATCAGAGCACAGCGCGAAAAAGTTCAGGTCGACAAGCTCTATTCGATCGAAGAGGGGTGCAAGGTAGTAGCGAGCACTGCTTCTGCTAAGTTCGACGAGAGCGTCGAGTTAGCTGTTCGGCTCGGAGTTGATCCGAAGAAGGCTGATCAAAACGTACGCGGCTCGATACCGCTTCCACACGGCCTAGGAAAGACCATCCGTGTTGCTGTTTTCGCTAAGGGCGAAAAGGCGCAGGAGGCTACGGCTGCTGGAGCAGATATCGTTGGCGGAGATGACCTCGTTGAGAAGATCAAGGGCGGATTTTTCGACTTTGACAGCGTGGTAGCAACGCCAGACATGATGGCGCAGGTTGGTAAGGTCGGTAAGCTTCTTGGACCGCGCGGTTTGATGCCGTCGCCAAAGATCGGCACTGTTACTTTCGACGTAGCAGAGACTGTGAAAGGTCTTAAGGCTGGACGTGCTGAGTTCCGCGTTGATAAGGCTGGTATCGTTCACGCCGCAGTAGGTAAGGCTTCCTTCGGTGCTGAGAAGATTCAAGAGAACATAAGTGCTCTCTTGCAGGCCCTCGGCCGTGCAAAGCCATCAACAAGCAAAGGTGTATACCTGCAGTCAGCGTCAGTTTCACTGACCATGGGCCCAGGCGTTGCGCTCGATGTATCGCCGCTTAGAGGGTAGTGGTAGGCGATTAGCGATTCGGTAAGGAGTTTAGATTATGGAAAGAGCTGATAAAGAAGTCGCGTTAGGTGCTCTCGTAAACAGTTTCACACAGGCTCAGATAGCTGTTTGCGCTGACCCACGTGGACTTACGGTTGCAAAGATAACCGAGCTTCGTAGAGAGCTGCGCAAGGTTGGTGCTAAGGGGAAGGTAGTTAGAAACACCTTAGCCCGTATTGCAGTAAAACAAGTTGAAGGTGGGAAGGGCTCGCGCGAGCAAGAGATTGAGAAGTTTCTTGGCTCTATCGTAGGTCCTACCCTCGTAGTTACCTCTGATTCGGACCCCATTGGTCCAACGAAGGTGCTAGTTAAGTTTGCTAAGGCAAACGACAAGTTTCGAGTGAAGGGATGTTGGCTTGATGGCGCTTACGTCGATGCTGCTGGTGTAGATTCGTTATCGAATATGCCTGGCAGAGAAGAGACGTTCGCTATGTTGCTGAGCCTTATTTCGGCGCCTGCTACTCGCCTCGTTCGCCTACTTTCTGAGCCTGGCTCTCAGGTAGCGCGCGTGGTTGAGGCAAACCGTAAGAAGCTCGGAGGAGAATCGGCTGCAGCGTAGGCGCAGTTCGAAGAATGGGTTGGATAGTTAATTTTTAGTTGTGTCGTTAGGAAAGGAGTAAAACCATGTCAGAAGCGTCTGGAGTTACATTCGAGGGCGTTGTTGAGTTCATCAAGGGTATGTCCCTGATGGATGCTGCTAAGATGGTAAAGCAGCTTGAGGAAGAGCTTGGCGTTAGCGCTGCAGCTCCTGTTGCAATGGTTGCCGGTGCTGGAGCTCCAGCTGCTGGTGCTGCTGCAGCTGAAGAGAAGACTGAGTTCACGATCATGCTTGATGATGCCGGAGCCGAGAAGGTTAAGGTAATCAAGGTTGTTCGCGAAATCACAGGTCTCGGACTCAAGGAGGCTAAGGACCTCGTTGACGGAGCTCCTAAGCTCGTCAAAGAGGCTGTTGCCAAGGCAGACGCCGAGGATTTCGTTAAGAAACTCAAGGAAGCTGGCGCTAAGGCTAGCCTCAAGTAGTTCGAAATCTAGCAATATAGTCGGGATCCCGCATCCCGGCGAAAAAAGGGCTACTGTTGGCCCCCGGGTAGTTGCTCAGGGGAGGGCTTTAGTCCTATATTCGGAAAGCGCCTGGGAGGGGGTTCGCCCTTTCCCAGGCCTGTCGTTAGGTAGCGTCGCTACCACACTTGTTGTACGACTTCCCAGCGCAAAGAACGTTCTGCGTTGGGGGGTATGGAAGGCTTGGCAGGCTAAGCCAGTTATTGAGGTTGCTCTACCCCAGACCTGGGGCGGGGCGCTTCTATAGGGCTAGCCGTAACGCCTTGAAAGTCACTTACTTATGGCATCAAAAATCAAGACCAACCTCAGACTCCGCAGAAGTTACTCAAAAATCGGCGAATTCGCTGAAATCCCAAATTTAATAGGTATCCAGAGGCGTTCATACGAGCGCTTCCTCCAAACGAATGTGCCGCTCGAAAAGCGCGAGGATATCGGCTTACAGAAGGTCTTCAAGTCGGTGTTCCCGATCCGGGACTACAACAACACCGCATCACTTGAATTCGTATCGTATGACCTCGGAACACCGAAGTACGATATGGACGAGTGTCGTGACCGCGGCATGACGTGGGCAGCGCCGCTCCGCGTTACTATCCAGTTGGTACTCTGGGATGTTAATCCCGATACAGGAGCTCGGCATTTGAGCGCCTTGAAAGAGGACGTAGTTTACTTCGGTGAGATCCCGCTCATGACTGAGCGTGGAACGTTCGTTATCAACGGAACTGAGCGAGTTATCGTTTCTCAGCTACACCGTTCACCTGGTGTGTTCTTTGACCACGATGATGGAAAGAGTCACGTATCAGGTAAGCTCCTTTACTCATCACGCATCATCCCGTACCGCGGTTCGTGGATCGATTTCGAGTTCGACGTGAAGGATATCCTCCACGTTCGTATCGATCGTCGCCGTAAGTTGAACGCCACAGTGCTTCTGCGCGCGTTGGGAATGTCGGCTGATGATATCCTTGCCAATTACTACAAGAACGACGTCATTATCTTCGGCAAGAAGGGATTGGTAACGAAGGAGTTCAAGCCTGATCAGCTCGAAGGCCAGAAGTCAGTTCGCGAAGTTAAGGTTGACGGCAAGGTGCTCGTTAAGCACGGCGGTAAGTTCAACAAGGCTGTAATCCGTCGTCTCAAAGAAGCAAAGATTCAAGAGATCGAGATCGGAGCAGATGCTGTTCCTGGCATGATTGCGGCTGAGACCGTTATTCAGGCAACAGAGGACGTTGCTGATCCTAAGACCGGTGAAGTTATCGCCGAGAAGGGTGAGGTGCTCGTTGGATGGGAAGTCATCCGTGAGCGTCTCGGGTCAGTTGTGCTGGAGCTTGATGAGAAGGATGCTCGTGAGATCTGCTCTCAGTTCGCAGTAGTTGTAAACGCTGGTGATGAGCTCAAGGCTGACAAGATTAACTCTAAGGGCGAGATCGTTGATCGCGGGAACATCACTGCTCAGCGCGAGCTTGGACTGGATCGAATCCGCGTTCTCTATACTGACGACCACCATATCGGTGATGCTCTCTGGAAGACCTTGGCTTCGGATAAGATGGGTGGTGACCACTCACTCTACTCACGCCTTGTAGGTCGTCCAACGATCGACAGCTTGATAGAGATCTACCGTCGTTTACGTCCAGGCGATCCTCCTCGCCCTGAGACTGCGCAAGCAACCTTTAAGAACCTCTTCTTTAACGCAGACCGTTATGACCTCTCGGACATCGGTCGCTACAAGATGAATCACAAGCTCTATATCTCTCACGGTAAAGAGGCTCCTCCAATGGATCAGGGAGTCTTGTCACCAGAGGATATCAAAGAGACCGTTCGTTACCTCGTTGAGCTTCGCAACTCCACTGATGCACAGCGTTACTCAGTGGATGATATCGATCACCTCGGTAACCGTCGTGTTCGAGCAGTTGGAGAGTTAATCGAGAACCAGTACCGCATCGGCCTCGTGCGCATGGAGCGCGCTGTGAAAGAGCGTATGGGTATGCAGGATATCGATACCCTCGTTCCGCAGGATCTTATCAACTACAAGCCAGTGGCTGCAGTTGTTAAGGAGTTCTTCGGATCATCGCAGCTCTCGCAGTTCATGGACCAGACAAATCCGCTCTCAGAGATCACTCACAAGCGCCGTCTATCAGCCCTTGGGCCAGGCGGTCTTACCCGTGATCGAGCAGGCTTTGAGGTGCGTGACGTTAACGCAACTCACTACGGTCGTATCTGTCCGATTGAGACTCCTGAGGGTCCAAACATCGGACTTATCGCATCACTTGCAGTATACGCACGTGTAAATGAGTTCGGATTCGTTGAGACGCCATATCGAGTTGTTGATAACAACAACCGTGTTACCAGTGATGTTGTGTACCTCTCAGCTCTTGAAGAAGAGCGAGAGACTATCGCTCCAGCGATCACCGAGACCGATAAGAAGGGTAACCTGACTGAGTCAGCCGTCCCAGTGCGCCGAAACGGAGAGTACCTCCTTGTTCCGCCAGCTGAGGTGACTAAGCTCGACGTTAGCCCTAAGCAGATCGTCAGCGTTGCTGCGTCGCTCATTCCGTTCCTAGAGAACGATGATGCTAACCGCGCGTTGATGGGATCGAACATGCAGCGCCAAGCAGTGCCATGCTTACGAGCACAGGCTCCGCTGGTTGGAACTGGAATGGAGCACATCGTTGCTCGTGATTCCGGTGCCACTATCGTTGCTAAACGGTCTGGTCGCGTAATGTCGGTTGAATCGGAGCGAATCGTTATCAAGTCTGATAAGACCAGTGATGATCCGCTTGATACGGGAGTTGATATCTACAAGCTCGTTAAGTACCGACGCTCGAATCAGAATACGTGCATTACTCAGCGTCCGATCGTCAGTGTTGGCGAGAAGATCGCTGAAGGCGAAGTTATTGCTGATGGTCCGTCGACAGATATGGCAGAGCTTGCGCTCGGTCAGAACTGTGTCGTGGCATTCATGCCGTGGAACGGGTACAACTTCGAGGACTCAGTTCTTATCAGCGAAAACCTCGTGAAGAAGGATGTGTTCACATCGGTTCACATCGAGGAGTTTGAGTGTATCGCTCGAGATACCAAGCTTGGAAAGGAAGAGATTACTCGTGACATTCCAAACGTTGGAGAAGAGGCGCTCAAGAACCTCGATGAGTCGGGTATCATCCGCATCGGAGCTGAAGTTAAGCCAGGCGATATCCTCGTAGGAAAAATTACTCCTAAGAGTGAGACTCAGTTGAGCCCTGAAGAGAAGCTTTTGCGAGCAATCTTCGGCGAGAAGGCTGGTGAAGTTCGTGATAGCAGCTTGAAGCTCCCACCAGGAGTAGAGGGAACTATCATTTCGGCTCAGGTTTTCTCTCGTAAGGGAACTGACAAGGACGAGCGCACCATTGAGCTTGAGAAGCGCGACATCGCTCTTCTTGAGCAGGATCAGCGCGATGAGATCAACATCCTGCGTGACGCAGCGATGAGGGAGATCATCGAGCTTCTCGAGGGCAAGAAGACAACAGGTCGACTCGTTGATGATAAGCGTCAACAATTAATCGCTAAGGATACCGAGATAACTGCTGAAGTGCTTAACAGCACTCCGTTTGAGTACCTCCGTGATATCCAGGTTGGAGATGAGAAGATCGAAGAGCGCATCAACAAAGTTGTTGTGCGAACAGGTCAGCTTATCAACAACAAGCGCGCTCACCTCAACGAGAAGATTAAGCGTCTCAAAGAGGGTGATGAGTTGGCGCCTGGAATTATCAAGATGGTGAAGGTGTTCGTAGCCATCAAGCGAAAGATCCAGGTAGGAGACAAGGTCGCAGGTCGTCACGGAAACAAGGGAGTTCTCTCTCGTGTACTTCCTGAAGAGGACATGCCGTACCTTGAGGATGGAACCCCAGTTGATATGGTTCTCAACCCGCTCGGAGTTCCTTCACGAATGAACGTCGGGCAGATCCTTGAGACTCACTTGGGGTGGGCTTCCTACATGTTGGGACGACGCATCCGTGAGATAGTGGAATCAGTTGTTGATCCGCTAACGGGCACAGATCGTATCGAGACCACAGCTCAGTCAAAGAAGGAGGCCGTT
>JBIIHY010000288.1:0-4573 GCA_044235305.1 Bdellovibrionota bacterium | reverse complement strand
CAGGGATGTAGGTAGGTGGGTTAATAAACCAACAGTAGTACTGTAATCCCTTTCGGGTACGTTCACGTTCACGCGCACGAGCAGGTGCACGTAAGAACCTCAACTCTGCCCGCTACTACCCACTAATTCCGTCGATGATCCTAAAGAGTAATTCACAACATCCACAGCACTGAAATTTAGTGCCCCGCCACGTAGAATCCTAAGACCCGACAGGTAAGTGTTGCCGAGTGGACCTGCTCAACACACGCTCGTAGGCGAGAATGCTGACCACGATCGCACTCAAGGTCGAGGTGAAATGCGTACTCGAATGGCTTTCCAGAGATCGGGCGCGATTCTATCTTTGTTAGGTTGATATCAAAGGAGCGGATTATGCCCAGTAGGGTGTACAGGCTACCGGGTTCGTGAGCTAATGAGACGATAAGTGAGCACTTAGTTGGCTCTGGGGTTGTGCCCTCAGAAGATGCAACAGCAACGAAGCGGGTTGAGTTGAGAGCATGATTCTGAATTGAGCGCGAAAGAACTGAGAGGCCGTAACATTCAGCGGCCTCTTCGCTTGCGATGGCGGCCAATGCAGAGTCGTTCACTTCTTTAACGTACTGCGCTGCGCCGGCTGTGTCTGAAAAAACGAGCTGCTGCATCTGCGCTTCATGGCTTTCGAGGAAATGGGAACACTGCTCTAAGGCTTTGGGGTGCGAGATGACACGTTGAATATCGGTGATTTTAGCACCGGTGAGCCCAAGTAGGTGTAGCTGCACGGGGCAGTAAAGCTCTGCAACCACAAAGCAGTTAAATTCCGCCAAGAGGTCGTAGTTCTCGTGCACTGACCCGGCCAGTGCGTTCTCAAGTGGGACTACCCCAAAGTCTGCGCTACCGCGCGCGATGTGTTGGAATATCTCCCTAAAGCGGGTGGTTCCAACGGGGGTAAATGTATTCCCAAAAAGGGTGCGGGCGGCAACGCTACTAAATGAGCCAAAAATCCCCTGATACGCTATCTTCTTTTCCATAGGTAAAGGATGATACAGTTTTAAAGGTATGGAAACTATCATCGTAATCCCAGCTCGCTACGGGTCTTCTCGTTTTCCTGGTAAGCCCCTGGCTCCCATAGCCGGGCGTAGCCTCCTTGAGCGCGTATGGCGTATTGGAAGGGCGGTCAAAGGCGTAGACAGGGTTGTGGTGGCTACCGATGACGAACGCATAGTGGCCCACGTGAAGTCGTTTGGTGGCGACAGTGTTTTGACCTCGCCAGAGTGTGCTAACGGTTCTGAGCGTGCGTTCGACGCTATTGTTCGCCTCGGTATTTCGCCTGATATAATCGTTAACCTCCAGGGTGATGCCGTGCTTATGCCTCCCTGGATCCTTAGTTCTCTTGTTGAAGAGATGAGGCGCGATAGCACCGTGCGGATTGCAACGCCTGCAACCCGGCTTAGTAATGAGCAACTACAAGCACTGACTGCTGTGAAAGGCTCAGGGGTTGTCTCTGGCACGACAGTTACATTCTCAAAAGATGGAAACGCGCTGTATTTTACCAAGGGGATAATTCCGTTTGTGCGCACTGCCTCGAAGGGTGACGAGAGCCCTGTATGGCAACATATAGGCGTCTACGCGTACACGGCAGCAGCTCTTAAGGAGTATGTGTCACTCCCCGCTGGTTTCTTTGAAGGGGTCGAACAGCTAGAACAGCTGCGTGCCCTTGAGAATGGTATCCCTATACGGGTCGTCGATGTGTCTCTCCGTGGAAGGACGATGTGGTCCGTAGATAACCCTTCTGATGTGCAGAGGGTTGAGCAGATTATCGCTCAAGAAGGGGAGCTTGTATGACGGCGACGGTGATTCTGTGTCGACACGGAAATACCTTTGACAAGGGAGAAAAGGTCGTCATGGTCGGCGCGCGCGAAGACTTGCCTCTAACAGAAGAGGGGAGGGCGCAGGCCGGCAGAATGGCCGCGGCTATAGCATCATCGGGGTTGGTTATTGATAGGGTTTTGTGTGGCCCATTGCAGCGAACGAAGGTGTATGCCGAATTGATCGTGCAGCAACTAGGAAGTAGTTTGCAACCGAAGATAGATAGCCGTCTGGTTGAGTTAGATTACGGCGCGTGGGGCGGCCTCTCAAACGAAGAGATCTCTGAGCGCTACGGAGCAGATGTTTTGTCAGCCTGGAGCGAGCGGGGAATTCGGCCCCACCAAACGCCCTTTAGTCCTTCGGCTGACGTGCTCGCTGAGGAGACAAAAGCTTTGCTCGATGAGCTAGCTCTTGAAGGAGGAGTCTCTCTTGTGATTACGTCGAATGGACGGTTGCGTGAGTATGCTAGGTTGCTTGCTTCTCAACAGCAGTTATCTCATAAGGTGAAAACGGGCCACGCGAGCGTTTTGATGCACAGTAGCAGCACGTGGCGAATTATAGGCTGGGATCTGTCTCCAGAGCTTTTGGCGAAGTGTTAGTGCCGTGGTTTTTCACGGCAAGAACCGTATGTATAGCGGTTCTACGTGCTGACGGTCACTTCTAGCGCCGCCGGAAGAGTCACCTCGCTATCAGGTAGATCGAACCATTCGTATTCTCTCGATATCCACTCCCCGAGCTCTATAGTGCTCATCCATTGAGTATTCGTATCGCTTGAGTAACAGAAGTCCTCAGGTACTTTACGCCCTACTCCTAGCTCGCCGTCTTTCGTGACCAGTTGAGTGGTGGATAGGCTCTGCTGAAAATCTATCTGTGGAAATATCTTGAAGTAGCCATCGTATTCGTAGCAGTTGCGAGCCTCCTCGATATTTATCATCTGTTCATGGAGCTTCTCTCCGGCGCGTATACCAATCACCTTGTGTTTGGCCTGAGGAGCTATTGTCTTAACAATGTCGACCAGATTCATTGAGGGAATCTTGGGAACGTAGATCTCTCCACCGCAACTATCACTGAGGGCTGTCCAAACTAATTCAACGGCTTGCTCTAACGTAATCATGAACCGAGACATGTCCTTGTGAGTGATCGGAATCTCCCCAGTGGATGCGAGCTCAAGTAGTCGGGGAATGATGGAGCCGCGGCTGCCCATCACGTTCCCGTAACGTACCACTGAAAATCGTGTTGGAGACACTCCCGCATAGTAGTTTCCAGATACGAATAACTTGTCAGCGCACAGTTTTGTGGCACCGTATAAGTTGACGGGGCTGCAAGCCTTATCGGTACTGAGAGCAACTACCCTTTTAACTCCCTTATCGATCGCGCAATCGATAAGATTCATGGCGCCCATGATGTTAGTCTTAATGAACTCAAATGGGTTGTACTCAGCGGTAGGCACGATCTTTAATGCTGCTGCATGAACGATCATGTCGACACCGTGACATGCGCGGGCAAGTCTATCTTTATCTCGCACATCACCCAGAAAAAACCGTAAGCGTGGTTCGTCACGGAACTCCTGCGCCATTTCGTGTTGTTTCATTTCATCGCGGGAAAATACGATGATTTTTGCAGGTCGGTGCTTTGCAAGGGTCATCCGAATGAATCGTCTGCCGAAGGACCCAGTGCCACCCGTTACTAAGATTATCTTTCCATCGAACATACATTACTCCAAAAGTTCGGTACCTTACATCCTGGTCCAGGTAGTCTTGGGCCTGCTGATACCCTAACTTACCTTGGGTAAGATGACAGGGTGGGGGGCTTGGTTTCGTCTTTCTTGGTCCGAATAGAAGTTTAATAGAGTTTTCTTAATCCTGGGAGCCTAAAGCTCGTGCACGACGCCGAAGGTCATCCTATGTATGGCGACTGTGCGGAACGCTCTACATCTCCCGTTTGTAAGGTACTTCGAAGATGAAATCCGGCATCTTAAGGGTAGCGAGATAAGCTAGGAAGGCGGCGAGAGGAATTGAGTATTGCGATGGGCGGCCGCTTTGGATAACAATTTGAATAGTTTAAGGAAGTGCACGGTGATGATTCCCTACGGACGGCAATCGATAGATCGGGCAGATATTGAGGCTGTGGTGGCCGCCCTTGAGGCGGATTTGCTTACGACTGGGCCACGCGTGGAGCAGTTTGAAGCCGAGTTGTGTGGTGTAACCGGCGCAAGGTTTGCGGTTGCTTGTTCAAATGGTACTACAGCACTTCACCTAGCCTGTCTTGCTCTGGACGTTGGAAGCGGCGATGTGGGGGTTACTTCGCCGATCACATTTGTTGCCTCTGCTAATTGCGTTGAAATGTGCGGTGGTCGGGCGACCTTCGTCGATATAACCAACAGCGTCGGTCTCGATCCTAACTGGTTGGAAGACTACTGCAGAAAGAATCCCGCACCCCGCGTTGTTATACCGGTCGATTATGCGGGAGTAACGGCGCGGCTCAAGGAGATACACGAACTGTCTCAGAAGTACGGGTTCAAGGTTATCGAAGATGCATCTCACTCAATTGGTTCCTTGTATTGTGATGGTGAAAAGTGGCTCTCTGCAGGAGCGTGCGTTCACTCTGACGTAGCGACCTTGTCTTTTCATCCGGTTAAGAATATTACAACAGGCGAAGGTGGGGCAGTTGTGACTAACGACGAAACCATTGCTCGGCGACTCCGGATGTTCCGCGCACATGGTATCGAGCG
>JBIIHY010000287.1:0-4584 GCA_044235305.1 Bdellovibrionota bacterium | reverse complement strand
GCGCAAAGCGCCATCTATATGTTTTAAAAACATATAATGTGAAGCCTCGCGAGCGCAGGCATCACGAAAGAATCGAGGTAACGTACTGAACGTGCTTGGCTTATCTATTGGATTTTAAAGCATACGCGGTGCGGGTTTTTACCGCGCGGTCTCTGAGAAAAAACTAGGAAGGCGAGGTGGCGCGAGGTGGGACCGACCTAGCTTACTTGCCAATACAAAACTTTGAAAATATGCGACCTAAGATATCTTCAGTGAATGTCTTTCCAACTATCTCATCGAGCGCACTTAACGCCTCACGAATATCGGCTGAAAGTATCGAGAATGGAGCAGACCCGCTGCGAGAGGTTTCTATAAAGCTTGAGAGCGACTCCTCTGCTCTTCGCAGACAATCTCTATGCCTTTCGTTCGTTATGACTTCGCCAACATCGGAAGAGTCCGGTAGCTGCTTGGCAAAATCCTCAACAAGCGCCTCTATCAGGGAACCTATTCCCGCTCCAGATTTAGCAGAGATGTAGAAGTTTTGCTGACAGTGACTTGAGTCTGCGTAAAACTGTTCGAGCGCTTGCGGATTGAGGTCAATCTTATTAACTACCATCCACACACGCTTATTGTACCCTTGCAGAAGCTCCAGAGTCTCTTTCCATTCACCTACTGAATCTGTGGCGTCTACTACAAACAAGACGAGGTCTGCCCACGGGATACGTTCTATCGCTAGCTCAACGCCAATCTTCTCGATTGTATCGTCAGTTTTCCGAATCCCCGCCGAATCACAGAAGGTAAACTTGTATCCGGCTAACGATGCCTCTTCTTCAATCAGGTCGCGAGTCGTTCCTGATATCGCCGATACTATCGCCCGCCTCTTTCCGAGAATTAAATTTAGTAGACTTGATTTGCCTGCATTCGGTCGTCCACACAGCAATACGCGCAGACCTGTCTTTACCAGCGCTCCGAATGAGTACGTAGAGAGAAGTTGCTCTATCTTTGCGCGTGCGACCTCTGCGTGTGCCGCGATCTGATCGATTCGATCTGGCTGAATATCTTCTTCGGGGAAATCAATCGAAGCTTCTATCTCAGCGAGCACATCGCGCAGCGGCTCGCCAATTGCGGCAACAGCGCTGCTTAACCGTCCTTTGAGCTGCTCCCCTGCAAAGCGCAACTCTTCTTCGCCCTTGGCGTTAATGACATCTGCAATCGCCTCTGCTTGAGCGAGGTCGAGTTTTCCGTTTAAGAACGCACGCTTTGTAAATTCCCCCGCTGCCGCTGGCAGGATTCCGTATGCATACAGAGAGCGCAGTACCTGCTGAACAAGCGCGGGGCTTCCGTGGAATTGGAACTCACCAACATCCTCGCCTGTAAAGCTCCACGGAGCTGGCATAAAGACCGCTAGCCCTTTATCAATCGATGCTCCGCTTTTGAAATCGAGGATATCACCAAACACCAGAGTGCGCGGGAGTCGGATCGGATCTTTCTTACCCCTAAACAGCGCTCGCAACGCAGTGCGAGTACGCGGGCCACTGACGCGCACGACCGCAACTCCGGCTGGCGCCGGAGCGGTGGCTAATGCAGCTATGGTAGTTCCTTCCATTATATCAGGGTAACGAGGTACCCGACTCCAAAGATAAGGACACTCGCTACAAGCGTTGCAACGTAGACTGAGCCCTTAGCTGTGTTACGCATGTATATCTGCTGCGTAATTGAAATCAGGTTGTTTACCAACCAGTATAGCACCAAACCAGCGGGCATCGGAAAGATAATGAACATACCGGCGAAAATGTAAGGCATTATCGCCATCATGCGTTGCTGCGTAGGGTCTGTTGCGGTGTTAGGCATTGTCTTCTGTTGAACGATCATAGATCCCGCCATCAGAAGAACCATTACCGGGATACCGATACCGAAGAACTCTAACCGCTCAGGTGACGAGAGGTCATTTATCCAAACACCAAAGTGAGCGTGGCGAAGATCGATTGCATTGAGAAGCGCTTGATACAGTCCAAGGAATACCGGGATCTGAATTAATATTGGGAAGCACCCTCCCATCGGATTAACACCGCGCCGCTTGTACAACGAGAAGATCTCTTGATTAAGCGCAGTAGGATCAGTGACGCGCTCCTTGAGTGCCTTTATCTCAGGCTGAAGCTCCTGCATCTTCTTCATCGAGTCAAAGCTCACTTTAGAGAGCGGAAGCATCACTGTCTTTACAATTAAGGTCAGCCCGATAATTGCAAGCCCGTAGTTACCAAGGAGCGAGTACAGAAGATCAAGCAAACGCAAAAGCGGAATAGCCAAGAACGAGAACCAACCGAGATCAATCGAACGGTCGAGGCTCAAGCCTTCAATCGTCCGTAGGACCTTAAAGTCTTTTGGTCCTGCATAAAATGAAAACGTCCCGCCACTTGTACCACCGGCAACGCGGCTCACGTACACATCAGCCTCGTGACCGATGAGGGTATTGCGACCAGTTGTGGTTGGAACGAGGGCTGCGATGAAATAGATATCTCCAATTCCAACCCAGCGACTCGTACCGAAATCGCGAACTCCTTCGGGCAACTCAGATATTGGGACGTGCTTAATCTTGTCGAAACCATCGAGGTAGGTAACGTGCGAGGGCGTTGTGCGCGTGTCTTGAGCCTGAGGATAGAGCCGGCTCCACTCTAACCACACCGGCTGACCATCAACCGAAGGCTTATCAAGGACAACTTCAACTCCAACGATGTACGAGCCGTGCGTAAACGTCAGGCGCTTAATGATGCCGGTTCCATTCGGCAATCTTCCTGACAGCTCAACGGTTGCTGTTCCTTGTGGGGCGACAACCACATTCGCTGTAGCTGCCGTAGCCTTTGCTCCGTTAACTCCAGAGAGCGAGTACGACACACTCTCATCACTTACTCCACCTACGTAGACTCCGAGGGGGAAAACGGCGCCATCAGGTGAATTAACGATATCGAGAAGAGCTTCTTCGGACTGCTTCTCGCGGTAGTTAGAGAGCTTGTACGATAGCGCTCGACCACCAAGGTGCGAGATAGCTACCTGTACCTTATCGGTCTTAACAAAGGATGTCGGCGAAGATTCAAGCTGAGCTCGACCAATGTGTGCAGATGGAGAAGTAGCTGGAGCCCCAACAACTTGCGCAGGCACGGCTGGCTGAACCTTAGCAGCGGGTTGTGCGGGTAGTGCGGCTTCAGAAGTTGCCGGTGAAGTCTGACCCGATGTAGCGCTCGGTTGGCCAGCGGATGAACCCTGAGGTCGCTTGGGCGCAAGAAACATCTGGGTATACACAACCGCCACAAGAACGCACAGAATAATTGCGCGCATAGTACGTTGATTGAAATCATCAGGTTGCTGCGTCACGGGGATCCCCTAGAACAAAGTAAACTACACACTAGCTTTTTATCGCCCTGTTAATACTCTGCTTTTGCTATCGATGCCAGTGCAGCGAGCAAGATGTTTCACACGCCCCTACCGAACCGGGTCAATACCACCCGGGTGTCGCGGATGACACCGACACACTCGCCTAATCGCCATCCAGCCGCCCCTAAGCCAACCATACACCTCTACCGCTTCAAGTCCGTACTCAGAACAGCTCGGTTGAAAGCGGCAGCGATTACCGATTAGGGGCGAGAGCAGCAGCTTGTAGATCCCAAAAAGAATTCGCGCCACTATCCTGCGTTCCCGCTTCGGCTGAACCTCACAAGAGACCATATCCGCCGCACTTATTTTAAAATTTTATGAGCTCGCAAGGATCCGAGAATCTCCCTGCGATAATCATCAAACGAGCACTCCTGAACGTCGCGACGAGCCACTATGAGCAGGTCGTAGTTGCGCGTGAAGTTGTGTCGATTCTGACGGAAGATCTCTCGTAGGCGTCGCTTTACGAGGTTACGCCCGACTGCACGTTTCTCTATCTTTGTTGTAACGGCCACAGCCATGCGGCTCTCATCGCCTGGACTTTCAAGCGCGAGAATAAGGAAATGCTTACTATAAATCTTGGCCCCTCTATCCCTGCACCGAGCTATATCGCTCTTTTTCCGCAGGCGCCCCGAAGGACTCAAAGAGAGGTCGCGACTAACGATAGTGACCCTTGCGTGGAGTTGTTACTGCAAGCTTCTTTCGGCCCTTTGCGCGCCGAGCGTTCAAGACCTTGCGGCCACCCTTAGTAGCCATTCTCTTGCGGAATCCGTGTGTGGTCTTGCGACTCTTTTTGCTTGGCTGATACGTGCGTTTCATAGCGTACTACCTGTTCTAATGAGGGGCGGAGTCTAGTTGCTTTCACCGGGGAGGTCAACCCTGGTGAACGTGGAAACAGCCGATGAGGGGGGCAGACTTTGCGGACGAGCAAGTGGAGATACGCGCAAAAATAGCAACTTAGCCAACCAAATCAACAACTTAAATAGACTTCCTCCCCTGCCTACTAGGCCCCCTCCAGCGCTGGGTGCTGAACCCCGCGCAAAGGCGCCCTCCGATATGGCTCAAAATAAATGTTACCGAAATGAGGTGATCGCACCTGTTCGGTAAGGTCGTTGGCTCATAATTCCATGTTACCGAAATCGAGGAGGTAGGCATGGAAGAGGTAGTAAAACGTCATAT
>JBIIHY010000285.1:0-4602 GCA_044235305.1 Bdellovibrionota bacterium | reverse complement strand
CATTTTTGTTATACAAAAGTCCAGTTCAGTTTGAGATGGAAGTTCAACTCAATCCGGAACTGCTCATTTTGAGACAAAAGTTTCTTAATTGAGTGTCCGCAAAACGGGGAGCAGATCAATTCGGCTCTCTGGGGTATCTCGGGAGGTTATAGGGTCGATTGGCATAGTCTGTTAGTACTACTCGAAATGAAACCTTGAAACCTAGGAGAAAACAGGTCATCTATCAAGAGAATTTACCCTGTAGCAGGGCTACTCTTACGTATACCCAATCGCTTCCTGCCCGGAGCGGTCGCGCGCTGAATCCTCTTGTTGTAGTGATAGGTTATGGGCTGTCGCTATATTCAGTTGCCTCTTCATTTATACGCTAGCCCCAGTACAGAAAAGTGCTGGATATACCCCTCATCCGAGGACCCCCGTCTCTGGGATATTACAATTGCCGAGATCCTCGGAGTGCCTTTCATGTATCGCTCTCCATCATCTCTTACGGTCCTGTTGTGCCGTCGTGATGTACCGTCAGTGGAGCTGCACGGCCCCCGATGTCACGAGTATTCGACGCTACGGTGATCTCCCCGAACAACCATCTCGCAGAACTATCCCCCCGAGACAGAGCGGAGAGGTCGTACCGAGCTGCTAGGGGTATGAGCTCACCAGGAGCAGGGTGATACTCCACGATAAGCTCGGGACGCCCAGCATCAATGTGCACCGTAGCAGAACGAACCGCAGCGGGATTAAACACTATTCGCGAGGTCCCTCTGCCGTACATCGGTCGAAGCTCTATACCATCGAACATGTCGCGTATCTCGCTACCTTGGGTATCGCTCCGTTGACTCACGCCGTTCGCGCATACTCTGATCCCAACGGTTTTGAGATCGGAATCCGAGTTGCATGGTCCAAGGATGGCGATCGGAACCTGTGAGCCGGTCAATCGGGTGACTCCGCTACAGAGGGTAGGACTGATGCGTTGAAGCACCTTTACTTGCTCACTAAACATCCACGGCTCAAGCTCGGGATAGAGTGCACCATCGTGTATGGATGGAATGTGAATCGTGCCTTTTTCTGTCTCGCACTGAGCAATCATGACGACCGTAGTGCGAATCACTGAGACCCCCTCCAGAGGTAGTCCCAGGATGCGCGCCCAGGCGTGCACTTTGTTTTCCCTCCGCGTCCAATCTCTGACGCCGAGGGAAGGGGCAAGCGACCTCTCAAGCTCCGACACAATCGTACCCGCGAATGGGTAGTAGGCCTCTGCGGTAATGTTTTTGAGTAAATCAAACATCGCGGCCGCTGCCGTGGCTAGATTCAATGCTCCCTCACGCCCGACAAACCGCTCAGGTTGAATGAGACTTGTTGGAGCAGTTCGCAAAATAGTCTTGCGAAGATAGCAGCTCACGAGAAAGAGCACCTCAGGAGAAGCAGACCGAAGCCGCGCCATGACGTGATTTACATCTCTGTCTCGTGCACCGTTATCGCTCTCGGGTGCGTCCTGAGGGGAAGGACGTGTGTTCGGTCTTGGTCTTTCATTCGGACGGTCCTGTTCACCCGAGTGCGACGGTGCTTGCGGCTTTTTCTCGAGCTCCTCCCACGCGCGTTGGACCACGGCGAATAGTGCCGCTGCGCGCGTTTTATCGGACATTAAGGTCGAATCAGGGTGAAACGCCAAGGAGAGAGCCCGGAATCGGGCGCGTGCGTCATCGAGGGATGCGTCTGATGATACGTTAAGGATTCTGCGGCACTCTTGTTCAGAGGGTACGTATCTTACCCGGCTCATGAGGTCGCCCAGTCCTAGTCTTTCAATCCGTTGCGCTTCCGCCTCTGAGTTGATTCGGGGGGTTCCAGCGGCTCCGCGGGAAGCATGTTCGGTATGAGTTCCTGACATAGAATGTTCTCCTAGTAGTTACAAGGGTCTCACATTGCGAAAGAAAATGCTCTGAAGTGGTCTGCAGGGCCGCACGCAGGATGTGCACCCACATAATTCCGCTATCTGCGGTTACGACCAGTCAATACACCCACCCATAGCTTTTCACGGACTGTGTCACCTTGAGCTAGCAGGATGAAAAGAGGGCTCTCTCGGACGTCCTTCTCCTTTGGGAGACGGCCATCGTTTCGCTCACGCCAGATCTCTCGAATGTGGCTGAGCCACACTTTGTTGAGCGAGAGGCGTAAATCTTGAGTGGCGAGGCTGTGAGCGCCGCCATAGTCGTCGAATTCCAATTCTTCTGAGGTAGGAGTTGGTCCCGACGCACTCACGCTCCCACCTGATTCGGTTTCTTCCGATATATCGTAGAGGTTGCTGGGCTTACTGCGGATCCGCTCAAGCCATTCGTTGTACTGACGGTACCACGGTGACTCGTTGAGCTCGTTAAGTGCGGCCGCAGTCTTAGCGAACCCGGGGGATGTGTCGTGACGGAGCACGTTTATTAGAATATGTTTGCTGAGGCTTTGAGAGAAAAACGGCTGAAATGTTAACCGTGCCGTCGCTCGTTCTATCTGTTCGAGCTCTTTGACGCTCGTTACCTCGTGCTTGTGTATGCAGCCGTCGTAAAAAGCGAAAAATGTCACCTGTGAACGAAACCAGCCGTTGAGCTCCTGTGCGATCACCTTCTGATGCTCTTGGGGGAGAGATTCGAAGGCTGCAACGACCTTAGGAAGCGCGGGTGGATTGAGCCGTCCTTGGTTGAGGTAGGTAAAGATCGTCTGAAGCGCCTCTCGGTGTGGCTTAAGGTGTGGATGGCGGGTATAGATGCCATCGACTACCGTGGAGTACCCCCCAGGTTGCGTCCTCTTGATATCGGCGAGAACGTTTTTATAATCGGAGGGGCCTGTGCAGGTTTTCGCTAGGAAAACGGCTTGGCGAAGGTCTGTTTCATCCAAAGCACACGATAGTCTCACCTGAAACATCAGAGAACGAAAGGATTCGCGAGTTTGCATGTAGCGCTCATCGTTTTGATTCGTGATGCTTTGGTCCTTGAGGTTCTCCTTGAGTAGCTCTTGAATATCTTTACCTACCTTGACTAACGCCTCGCGAGTTTCCGCGGAGCTATGAGGAAGGAGTCGTGCTTTCGGACGATCCTTGACAAACGGTTGGAGGAGCTTTCTTAGTAGCCCCTTATCTCCCCATAACGGTTGAGGCTTCTCCGCGAGGAGCGTCTGCTCGGCGTGTTTATAGTGAAGCGGACCTGTCTGAGAGGTGATAGTGTCCAGGGCTCGCTCGATCGTTCCTTTAAGGGTAACGACATCGTCGGTGCGTAGGCGGGTTCGCAAGTCTCCGAGTACTAAGATAGCTGGAAGCCTTAACCCCATGGCATGGGGGAACTCTCTCGGTGCTTTTGAAGTGGGGGTTGGTGCAATAGGTGATTTCTTGTCTTTTCCTTCTATCATACGAAGCTCCTTTATAAGCCGGAAGCAGAAGCTTCGGCATTTCCTAGAAGGGTAGCTGTCTCTCAGACGCTAACGTAGAGGGCTGGGTATTTGACCGGTCGGGGTTGCGATACCCGGACAAAGTTGTGTGGAGCTATGATGAGAATGCGCATTCTGTGGGTCGAGCATGTCCTCGCAGTGTATAAAGTACTGATAGATGGTGTATGCGGTCGCAATCCCAGCCGCCGCGACAACTCCGACTTAACTGAGCTTACCATCCTCCACTGACCTGCGAAGTACTTAAGCGGACCTAGAAGGTCCGCTTAAGTACTTCGCCACACGCTTAGTAGCTGCCTACTGGCAACGGCTGCGCCGACTGTTACGAGAACAACTATTGAAAGCACCCGCAGCTCTGCTGCTATGAGAAGCCCCTTAGACATCCCTATATGGGCCTGCGAACAGAGCAGTCCGTACGCTATCTCCCGTATTCCGATATTTCCAGGGGTGAGGTTGATGTGAAACGTCAATCGGTAGAGAGCATAGAACACGGCCAGTGTAGATAACGGCACCGGAGCTCCTATTCCCTCCAGCAGTATCTTAAACACCCCCGCCATAAGCAGAAACGACACGATGGCGATGCCGTTGTAAGAGAGCATATACACGGGATCACAAAGCCCGCGCACCAGCTCATCCGCTACCTGCGAGAGCTTCTTTAAAATTCGTGATGGGTGACGTATTCGAGTGAGAGCAACGTGCGCCACCAGGGGAGCGAGCAGAATACAAACACTCGCTCCGGCCAACACGGTTGCAGCAGGAAATCCTGCGAACTCAAGATCTGTTCCGAAGAACCATAGCATTGCAGCAGCGATAATAAAATTGAGCAGCGTATCAGTCCAAATAAAGAAGAGGTTGGCTGAAATGTACTCGGTGTACGATACACCGTAATCACGTTTTAGGGTTACACCTCGATAGATGCTCCCCATCTGTGGCGCCATATTGTTCATAAAGCGGACAACAACGAGCATCCGTATCCAGGTCAAGAGACCGAGGCGGCACCGACAGTGCTTCTCTATCAGAAGCACAAATCGCTGCGCATAGAGCACAAAATACGCGACCAGAAGCCCTAGAATGATAAGCCCATCTGTAATTGGAAGCTCAAGCGCCTGATACAGCGCTTCTCGATCGCGCACAATCGCTACGACAACAAATACGGCGCTCAAGAATCCAACAATTCCCTGCAACCAG
>JBIIHY010000284.1:0-4607 GCA_044235305.1 Bdellovibrionota bacterium | reverse complement strand
TCGCGCGTACGACTTCAAAGCATCGAAGTATGCCTCGAGCTCGTTATATGCGTTGGCATATTCGCTGCGCATCGAATCGCCCAGCGCAAGACCAACCTCCAATACAATCTTCTTCCGACGCTCCCCGCCATCACTGTAACTCTCTTCGTCTATGGTGAGTGTAAACGGAGCTTCAAGCGCTTTTTGCAGCTCCACTAGCTGCGTCTGTGTGAGCGGCACATCATCCGCTCGCTCCAAGCGCACTACATCAAGAGCCCTATTCCGAGCTAATGCCAAGAGATGCGTGCTCTGTTCAAGTACAACTGCAAGACCTTGAATCTTGGTAACGATTACGGCTGTCGAGTCTACCTGGCCCTCTAGGGCTAACTCTCTTCCTTTATCCTGCACGAAATCCGCCACACGACAGGCACTAAGCGCCTCATCCCGGTTGTCGATATAATGCGACAACAACTCGCACTGGTTTAAGACAGCTCGCAGCTCAGAATCAAGATCCGCAAAGAACTCTCTTTGCTCGTCGTAGTCGAGCTCACTCGGGGAGACCACATCCCCCTCATCGGGTATGCGGTCCACACCAACCTTACCGCGACTATCCGTCCTTACTGAACCATCGAACGCCGCCTTGTGTAATCCAACAGCGTCTACACTGAGCTCTTTAAGAGCCTTGAGTCGGCCAATCACTAAATGCTCAAAGTTACGATATAGCCTATCTGCCTCTACCGCTGCTGTATTCAAACCTCCGAGCTTAACGGGCAGATGGTTAGCAGTTCGCGAATACACCTGAATGAGCTGTTTGAATATGCTACCGAACTTGTTTCTAAATGCGATGTAGCGCTCGATACATTCCCGCTGCCCGTCTTTAAAGGCCTCGAGCTCCGTGGGAAAAAGGATCAGATTACCTACCCGCTCAAGCAGAGGAACAGCGCCGGCAAAAAAGAGCGATGTCCTTAACACCGCCAACTGCTGGCGCCACGGCTCTAAAGGGGCAGGTGCAAGAAGCGCGGCGCGAATCTCATCATGTCGAACTACTGTAGGCGGCACGAGCGCAGACTGATTATCAGCGTTGGTAGAGTTAAACGCCTCGCCCCGCGCAAGAAGGCCGTCCGGCGGCACTCGGTTCTTTGGTAGTTGGGGATCGTTTTCTGGACCGAAGGAAGCGCCACTCATAAAACAGTGTAACAGTACCACCAAGAAGACACCGATTAAAGACCCAAGACAGAGAGATAAATAGTAAGTATTACCAAAATTTGAGTGATATCAACCCCAAGAAGCACCCCCTACCCCCTACTCTCTCATCTTAATCGGCATGACCCCTGAGCAGGCGCCCATGTACCTCATAGTACACACCGACCACCCCCTCGACCCAAGTGGGCCAAACAGTGGCGCCGAGATGGCATCACTTAACCATGCCCGATTCCTCGCCAAGGCTGGTCGTCGTGTGTGCCTCGCTGCGCGCTTAAAAACAAACGTAGCACACGATCAGGGAGTTGATTTTATCGACTTAGGTTCAACCTACGATATCGAACGAGCGTTCGACTACGCAGATTCGCTCGGTCAGCCGTACGTGCTGGTCTCAGAGGGTAAGGCATTCGCTCTGCTCCTCTCTCGGCGACGCACGAGGTGCGTAAAGAGAATCCTTGTTACCCACGACCGAACAGCAGGCGACTCAGGACTCCGCCCCGAAGTGCTTGAAACTGTGTGCGACCACATCCTGTGTGTCTCACAAGCCCAGTACGACAAGCTCGCGAGTGAGGGCGCTCCAACATCGAAGATGAGTGTGATCTACAACGGGGTAGACCTCTCAATCTTTACACCTTCTGCTCCAGAAGCGCACAACCCGTATCGATTACTCTTCTCCGGCGCACTGGTGCCAGACAAAGGCCTACACCTCTTGATTGGCTCCTACATTGATCTCAAAGCGCGGTATCCGCAACTTACACTTGAGGTATTTGGAAGTAGCTCGCTGTGGTCACGCGGTGACTACCTAAACATCAGCGAGCTTCAGGCCGCAGTACCGGGGATCACCTTCCGCGGTAAGGCAGCTCAGAGTGAGATCGCTTCCGCCCTGCACACAGCCGGTATCTGCGTTGTGCCATCGATCTGGTTTGAACCACTTGGATTGGTATCTCTTGAGGCACAGGCAACCGGCACACCCGTGGTCACCTTTAACGTAGGCGGTCTACCCGAAACAGTTATCGATGGCGAAACCGGTATCGTTGCTAAAGAGGTCTCACAACCTGCCCTCACTGCGGCTCTCGACTCACTCCTTAAAGACCCAGCTCGCCTGGCGCAGATGAGCGCCAAAGCATCGGCTCACATAGCTCAGAATTTCAACTGGAGCGTCGTTGTTGGGCGGTTAGTGGAGCTTGGGGAGCGGTAAAAAGGTCGAACGGAGGCCATACAGTGGCCTTAGTGAGAAAGCACTAAAGTCTAAGCACTGAAAAGCCGACACCCATGGAGGCAAGGGTGAGTTTTTTGGGGGGCACAACGTGAAACGATACCTATTTCAACTTATCGGGCTACTTGCGCTTTCTTGCGCGTACTCTGAGGCACTAGCCGCACCGGCACAACAAAAGGCAATACCTACTGCAAGGGCAACTCCCACCGCAACTCCGACACCGCGTCCCGTTGCGCCTCCGCCCCCAATTGCCTGCGCCCATAAATCACGCTCTGGCTTTGCGAGCGTGGAGGCTCATAATGGCGATGTTAGTGCTGCTTGCGTTGCTGCCCGAAAGGAGCTCGATAGCCACACACTCCCCGACTGCGATCCGCCCTGCATTTCAGTGGGAACTAGAGTCGAGACGGCCGGATCCTCTACCAAGCTAACAGAGCGCCTTGCAAATGCGTTTTTAAATCTTTTTATCGGCGATGAGTGCCGAATAACCGAGATACGACTCTGTCAGCCCCCTGCGACTCCAAGACAGGGCGCTCCGGCCCAACCCCGCAGGTAGCTGGCACTATCACAGCCGCACGAATACCAAAGATCTCCGTGCGGCTTCATCGATGCGCTAGTGGCAAGTTCACCACTCTGCCCTGACGTCAAGCGAGAGAACACTTGCTCCTTTGACCACTCGATCCATGTGGGCAAAAAGGCCCTCTCCCCACCGCAGCATTTCACCTTCTGACGAAAACGCCTGTGATGCCTCTTGCACTGTGGTATGTTGACCAAGGAAGGATAACAGATAAGGCCCCAACTGGTTCAAGGTATCATACCAATCCCTGCGATTGGTTGTTCCACGTAGCAGCAGCAGCACCACCACATGACACATTCTCCCTCACCCATCTCTCGCGTCCAAGGAACCTTAGCGGGCATCGTCCCGTGCATCATTTGGAGCGCCGCGGTTCTGGTGATGAACAAACTCTCCACCTCCTTTGGGCCTTTACGGGCGGCGGGTTTTGAGCTCGCAATAGCCGGTTGCATCCTCTTGGGTGCAGGGGCTATCCGCGGTGACCTCAATCGCATGCTTATTCACTCCCGGATGAGCTACCTTGTGTGCGGAGTGTTCTGGTTCTTAAACCTCACGTTGTCGTGGCTCGCATTCGCAAGCGTCAACTCAAGTGGAGAGCTCTTGGTCGCTGGCTTTTTGAACTATCTCTGGCCATCACTCACCCTTGTGTTCGCTATTCCGATACTCCGCCAACGCGCAACGTGGTGGCTTCTTCCGGGCTTATCGTGTGTGCTTACAGGCCTGTTTCTCGGTAAGATAGCGACAGCGCCACCGGATGCCACCGAAGAAGCCCTCACGCACCTTAACCTGCTGGCCTACTCGCTTGCCACCTTAGACGCTATAGCGTGGGCTCTCTACAGTAATTTTTCTCGAAAGCTCTCAAATCCTCAAGGCACCTCAGCAGTACCGCTGTACATGCTCGTCACAAGCGCGGCTCTGCTGCTTGCGAGCGTGTTCAGCGAACACCCTTTGCAAGCTAGCGCCTCTGACTGGTTCTTACTCCTTGGCTGGTCGCTTGCAGCGGCTCTAGCTTATCTTTTTTGGGATGTCGGCATGCGGTTTGGCAACGTAGTGACCATCTCCACCACCTCGATGTTCATCCCCCTCTTCTCAACCATCATAACCGCGCTTATCTCGGGACATGGACTATCAACACCTCTCATCCTGGCAGCAGCGCTCGTCGTTGTAGGTTCAAGCATCTGCCGCCGAGGCGTTGTTTAATCTTGCTTTGATTGCTGGTGTGCGGCGATTCAGGGGCTACAGCTCATGCCGTTAGCTTCCCCTCTGCGAAATTAGGGGTTTTTCCCGTATTTTTCCAACGAGCGGCGTCGGCGTCTCTGCCTCTATGCCCCATACTTGCCGTATCGCTGAAAGTCGGAGAAATACAAGACCACTGATCTGACTAGCAATGCTTTTTTCCGGTGCTCTGAAAATTCATGACCCGCGAACAGAAGCGCTTCAATAAGAGGGAACGAGGCCCCGGCAATTACGAGCCGCCCACGTCTGTTGCGTTACAGGTAATGGATAGAAAAACAGGCTCATCGACGGAATTAGTGGGTAGTAGCGGGCAGAGCTACGGCATAACCCGCTGAGTTTCAGGCTAAAAACGAGGTTCTTACGTGCACCTGCTCGTGCGCGTTCACGGCCCGATATCATCAAAAA
>JBIIHY010000283.1:0-4610 GCA_044235305.1 Bdellovibrionota bacterium | reverse complement strand
GCTCGATAAACTCACGCACCTCGCGTCCACGCTCTCCAACGAGGGCGATAACGTTGATATCGCTCTGGGAGTGTTTCGCCACCATCCCGAGGAGAGTTGATTTTCCAACTCCCGAGCCGGCCATAATACCTACGCGCTGCCCCTCTCCCACTGTTAAGAGGCTGTTCATTGCCCTAACACCAAGGTCAAAGCAATCGGTGATACGTCTGCGAGTTACAGGGTTTGGTGGATCACGGTAGAGCGGAACCACAACATCCATCGCAGGAAGGGGTTTCCCATCTATCGGTTGCCCAAGTGCGTCTATCACCCTGCCAAGGAGCGCCTCTGAGGCATACACATTTGCATTACCCTCAACTGCCGTAATGGTTGACCCCGGTGCAACTCCCTGCACATCACCAAACGGCATCAGCAACACCTTGTCGCTGCGAAATCCCACGACCTGGGCGGAGATCTGCTGGAGGCCTGATTTAATAGTCACGTTCGAACCAATTGGAACAGCAGGTCCCGTACCCTCTATAATCAGCCCTGTCATATCAGTCACCATGCCACGCAACTCATAGTTGCTGACCTGGTTTACCGTTGCGACCGCCCGTTCAAAAACTCCCTCCATAACCCTACTTAACCTTCACTACCCGGTCGGCGATCCGTTGCCATGCTTTACTAATATCGTAGTCGACCTGACCCGATGAACTTTCAACTATGCATCCTGCCTTGACCGTTTCATCAGCCTGGAAATTCCACGATCCGTCGTACTCCTTGAATTCTTTACTAAGCTTCACCATATTGAAAAACTCAAGGTCCTGGGGACTTACCCGCACTGTTTTTATGGTTGCGCCACCGGCGAGTCTCAGCGCCTCTCTCACTATCTCAAGGATGTATTCGGGATTTACGTCTACTATCGCGCCAACAAGCTTCTCTGAGATAGCAACAGCAAGCCCAACTGCCTGCTGCTCTATCCCCTCAAGGCTTTCATTTAATTGATTACCAATATCGCGTAACACTTCGCCGTAACGCTCTTCGAGGCTTCGCATCTTTTCGTCGAATTCAGCCTGTGCCTCTTGGCGCCCCTCCTCGCGACCGCTTTCACGTGCCTCTTGAACCGCTTGATCGATCACTTGCTGCTGACGTGCGGCTTCTTCCTCAGGAGATACTTCAGGTTCTCTCGAACGCCGCCGCTCAACAGGCGCACCACCGCCCATTGGAACATGGGCACGAGTATCGCCCGCTTGTGCGCCTAGGCGACCACCGTAATCCGAAAACATCTTATCTATTTGATCACCGTCGGCAGATAATGTGCGAAACTGCATCGGCTCGAAATAGTCCTGATTAAGGAACTCTCCAACGATCTGCCACGAGCTATCCTCGTAAGGAGTCGGACGGAAGCTCTCCACAGTGTGTGTCGACTCGCCGTCGTTCCCAGTGATAGTATCTTCACTCATGTATTACCTCAGATTGAACGCGGATTCACAAACTCTAAATGCGGCCGTCATTTAGCCAGTACCGAATAAGAAGTGCTGCCTGGTTCGGATTCTCCTTCACTAGACGTGAGTTCTCGGCCATCAGCTCGCCTAACTGCTCAAGGTCGACCGCCGGCTCAAACTCAGGTATGACAGCCTTCGACCGCTCAGTCTCAAGCTCCGCCTCTAGCTCCTGAATTCCAGTGGGCAGGAGGCGCGATAGATCAACTTCAGCCTCAGTCGGTGTTATCAAGAACTTCACCATCGGCCTGAGGAGCACGAACACGAAGAGCAAGAGTGCCAGTATCGGCATCGCCATCGACCCGATGCGGAACATCATATTCATCTGCTCTGCTTTCGCCAGCTCATCTTTCAAGCTCTCATCAGGCTGAAAGAACGGCACGTTTTCAACGGTGACAACATCTCCACGGGTGCTATCGTAACCTACTGCTGACTTAACGATCCCTTCGACTTGGGCTAACATCTCCTGTGAAAGTGGCACGAACGTCTTCTTCGCTTTCACTCCGCTCTTAGGATCAGCAGGTGCGTCACTGTCATTGTTAATTCCATCAACCAATACAGCAGCGGAGAGACGAACAAGCTTGCCGCGAGCTTGAGAAGTCTTAGTAACAGCTCGTGAAACCTCAAAATTCTTTACATTCTCCCGACGCGCACTCTGCTCGGTGGTAGCATCTGGTGGAGCAAGCAGCTTCGGATCATTTGTCAAGTTAGCTTGTGCACCGGCAACACCACCCTTTCCAGCAGCTCCGCCGCTTCCTTCCTCGATACTTCGTTCAGACCGTAATACCTTTCCACCTGGGTCGAAGCTCTCCTCTTCGCGCTCGTTCGCCGAGAAGTCGATATCTGCCGTAACGCGGGCTACTACCTTCCCTGGGCCAAGAACTTTTGCAAGCATTGCCTCAATCCGTTGCACGTACCCCTTCTCTACTTCGCGGGCGTACTGGAGTCGTGTTGCATCAGCACCCAGCTCCTCACCGTCTTCGTCCTTTGGAGTCAAGAGATTGCCGTAGACATCGATAATAGTTACGTTTTCGGGTTTAAGACCCTCAACGCCACTTGCGACAAAGTTTGCGATTCCACGGATGCGCTTCTTATCAAGCTCTCCGCCAGGGCGCAGCTTCAGCAATACTGACGCACCAGGCTCCTGAGCCTGCTTTGCAAAAATAGTTTTCTCCGGTTGAGAGATATGCACACGCGCTGAAAGCACGGCATCAAGTGACATAATCGTGCGTTCTAGCTCGCCCTGTAGTGCTCGCTGCTTCTTAATTACCTCACCCATGGTAGTTGTCGTAAGATTTGTACCGTCAAAGAGCTCAAAACCAACGGTGCCTGTCTTTGGCAGCCCTTCCGAAGCTAGCGTCATACGCAGCTCGTGCACCATATCAGGAGGCGAGATAGAGATCGTACTTCCGTCAATGCGGTACGCTATCTTAAGCTCTTTTAGTCGCTCAACAACACCTGCTGCATCAGCAGTACTTAGATCGGAGTAGAGTAGTGTATAATCTGGCTGAGTCGCCATTTTCGACACATACATTATGGCCGAAATAGAGAACAGGATCAGAAACGGGAAAAGGATCTTTTGCGTGAGTGGAAGCTTGAGGTACCCCTCAAACAGCTGCGAAGCGACGGCTTTTGGATCAAGTGTTAGTGCCACAGTACCTCTTTACCTAGTTATCAAACTTGTGTACGGATGACTTCTTCGTATGCACGAATTATCTTCCCGCGAATTGCAGACATGAGTTGAAAAGCAGTATCAGCTTTCTCGAGCGCAACCATAGCTCCGTGCGGAGTGTAGCCGTCTTTGCCGAGCGTGAGACCTTCGATCTGTTTATCTGCCTCGTTCTGCAGGCTGTTTACCTCTTGCAGAGCATCGGCGAGCATATCGCCGAATGAACTCGATTGCGCACTTGGTGCCCCACCCTGCTGCACACTCTCAGACAGGGGCTTAATCCCTTGAACCTGAGGAATAGAGGCATTAATTCTATTGATCGCCATAAACTCAAACCTCCGTATTGGCTTCCTCTACGCAGTTAAGATCTCACTAGCTGACTTCTTGATCGTCTTAGCCGAGTCGATCGCAGCAACGTTTGCTTGATACACCCGCGTTGCAGACATCAGATCCGTCATCGTAGCGATCATGTTGATGTCAGGATAAGAAACAAAACCCTGTGCATCAGCGTCCGGATGTCCGGGATGATACTCACGCCGAACTGCATCACTCTCGAGCACTTCAGTTACAACCGGGGCTTTTAGGGTGGCCTTCTCCAGTGCGGACGAAAATGTGCCGGGCAGGTCGATTGCTGCAACCCTGAGCTGTTTTGCTCTGTACGGCTTGCCGTCACCTGCATCAGTAACCTCCATGTTAGCAAGATTCGAAGAGGCTATCTCAACTCGCTTACGAGCAGCCTGCATACCAAATGCGGATACCTCTATAGAGCTTGTCATAGATTATCTCCCTTCTCTGATGGCTGTACGAAGCAATCCGATCTGCCGCCGTATGAGGCGAGCTGCCATCGTGTAGTCACCACTGTTATCTGAGAGTCGCCCCATCTGAAGGTCAACATCGACGTTGTTACCATCGGGTTTGGTCATGCTTGATTTATCTTCAATCAATCGTGCGCTCTGATTCTTACCAACATCCAGGTGACGGCTGTCAGTACGCATGACGCTTTCCTGCGAGGAACCGAAGGCTCTCTCAAGCTCTTTTCCAAAGGTAAGGTCGACTGCGCGATATTGCGGCGTCTCAGCATTTGCTACGTTTGCCGCCAAGGCATTATTGCGCCTCCAGGAGAGGTCCATCGCCTTGGATAGGCCGGTCACTGTTCGATCAAAAATAGTGTCAACAAGTCCCATATATCCACCTCTTCAAGAACATGGTAAGCAAAAGGTGTGCTAAACGATTACTTCGTGTATTCAGCACCTTAGCTGCTTAGCCAAGCGTCAAATCCGTGACACAAGGGGTTAGATGTCAGTTTTTCAACATTCGAAGCGCTTAGTTTTAATAGCGCTCATGTCTCTGGCGGTCGCGGTGGGGGTAATCTCACGTGGAATGGCCCTCTTTGGTGAATTGTGGCTCGATGAACAGTGGTCATGTCTTCAGGTAAGCACTATTTCATCCCCTGTTGAGATCCT
>JBIIHY010000281.1:0-4630 GCA_044235305.1 Bdellovibrionota bacterium | reverse complement strand
CATAAGCAGTAGCGCTATAGCTACTCCTTGATAGAAAGAGAATGCTGCCATACGCACCTCACCACGCTCATCCTCTGGGAGACTCTGCGCGTGGTGCCGCATAGCGAACATGAACAGCACGAGAAGAGCTACTGTCAGCAATTCAATAAGCACCACATCGTGGCTCTGAAAAAGGGCTAACAGCGCCCCTTGAAGAAAGAAAATTCGACTAAGTCGCACCGGAACTAAAGGCGCGCGCGGCGCAAAGAGAGTGGCTCCGATAAACAACACAACGCTGATTGCACTCGCCAGGTGAACCCCCTCAAAGTAAGTCTGCGTTGCATACCCCTCTCCGCCGAAAAACGCGCCACTAATAGAGAAGCCTCCAATAGATATCTGCGACGCCCTGCTTTGGATGATGGAAATAGCCAATGCAAGAAACCCCACCGCAAGTGCCGACCCGCGGTGAAAGTGGAAGCGCTTATATCGCTCGCGGAATAATTCGATACACGATGCGCCGACAAAAAGAGATAGGAGTAGCGAGTTCAAGCTTGAAAAAACGTCTTCACTGTATGTCATCTTCGCCGACCCACTGTAAGCACACTTAACCACCGCTCCTCAAAGCGCTGAAGAGCAACCGACCAGCGCTCTAAGAGAGCTACCAGCTCGCTCGGACCCGACGCCGCCCGTAGCGCAAGGTCAAAAGAGAAGCTAAACAACCCGCCAAGAGCTGAGCGCGACATAAAGAGCGGCAGCAGCTGCACCTTTACACGCTCGACATCGGCCTGGTGTGCATCCTCAAATGAGACGAACTGATGAATAATCGATGAGCACTTAAGGATCTGGTAGGTGCGCAGAAAAGCGTGTCCGAGGCAGTGAATGGTAGCCACGTAGTACCATCCAAGACTTATCTCAACGAACATAATTCCAACCTGCGACAACGATGCGTAGGCGAGCGCGCTCTTCACGTCACTCTGCACCTGACTCAGCAACACCCCGTACAAACACGATACGGCCCCTACCGCGGCCATAACCACAAGGAGTGACGTTGGCACGGCATACTCCATGCGGAGTCGAAGCAAGAGATACACCCCGGCATGAATCGACAGCCCACCGTAGAAGATAGCGCTGGATGAAGTTGGTCCCTCCATCGCTCGCGGCAACCACGATGAGTACGGGAATTGCGCCGATTTCCCCATCGCCGAAAAAAGCAACAGAAACGGCACAAGCGTTGCAAGCTCAAGAGGAAGCTCCCGCACTGTGCTGTGCGAACCAGCAAAGACCTGCTCAGGCACAGCGGCTGCAATCAAGATGGCAGCACACAAGAGCCCAACATCTGATACCCGATAAGCCCAGAAAGCATGTAAGGCGTTATCAATTGTCTCTCGTCTGATGGTAAAGAATGATATCAGGAGCGCTGAGGTGATCCCCACAATCTCCCACCCCATGAACAACACCTGGAAGGTGTTAGCCATAAAAACGATAAGCACACCGTTCAGGAACAACACGATTAAAAAGAAGAATCTGTAAAAGCCAGCATCTCGGTGAAGGTAGTGTTGCGAAAAGACGCCAACGATATTGGACAACACCGTCGCCATTAACACAAACCAGATATTGATAGCATCTATCTGCAAGCCGAAATCAACCGAGTGGTGACCGAAGGAAAAGAGGTGCCGATGAGCAATGACTATCGGTTGGAGCCCCTCGCCACGCAGCAGTATCCGTATCACCTCAAACGCTAACACCAGCGCGCTTACAAAAGCTGCTGCCTGCCCTACAGCCACGATGCGCTTAACAAGCCACTCACGAGTTCGTAACGGCGTCAGCCCCACCACAGAGAGAACGAGCAAGGAGAATACCGGCCCGATAAAAACTAGCTGGTGAAGAAAATTAAGTGCGTGGACACCTAGTGATTCAAACATTTTGATACCCCTACCCTATCTACCGACCCCAACTTGAACAAAATCGAGGTGCCCCTTCTTTCCAAGCACCCACGAGAGAGACGAAGAAACCGACCCACTATCAACAACGACCTCTTCAAAAGGAACAAAAGTACCAGTGTGGTCAAAATAGTGTAGCCGGTTATCCGTCTGAGAATAGGTCATCACCTTCACCCAGTGATTTCGGATAACTTTATTAATTTCTGGCTCTTTCGCCATAATATCAAGGATACGTTCCGGCTGCTGCTCCAGCACCAACAGCAATCTCACTGGCTCATGAATCTCAACCATCTGCGCGGGCAATCCTGTTCGTAGGTCACTACAGTATCCCGTCATAAGGCCCAGCAGTGAGGTCACATTGTGCGGAAGCTTCGTCCCTGCCCCATACTTCTGATTATCAAGAGCTGAAAAGAAATACTCCAGATTGATTCCCATGCAGACCGGCACAACTGCTCGTAGGAGATTTCGCAAAGCCGATCCATCGGTATCAACATCCTTGTCGTATGATACGAGGAATGAGCGACGATCGAGAAAGAGCCCCTTTGTGACATCTCGACGCCCCACGAAACAGAGCGCATTAGTTGCATGTCCGTATTCAGGACGTGGTTGAGCAATGTGGTGCGCCCTCGACTCAACGTGCGCAATAGCTTCCTGCACATTACGAACCAAAGCATCATCAAACCGCCGACACCGTTCTAGTGCATTCTGCGCACGAGCAATGTCGACATCACTCCGCAAGCGTTCAAATATCTTGGCATTTGCGTCAACGAGCTGCTCAAGGTCAAAGTACTCTACTTCGTCGGTGCACGTATTGTGAAAGGCTCCAAGAAACGTGGTGGTATCAGGAATAACAAACCCTTGCTCGCGGAGCTTCTCGCGTACATCTTTGCGGTTCGCCATCATCGCGAACACCCGTGGATTCATTCGACCAGGCCGTCCGCCACACGCGCCACAGTCGTAGGCAGAGCGAAAGGGATTGTTTGTGCTAAATGACCCGTGGCCCATAACAACCACAAGGGGCGCAAGACGTTTTGACAGTCCCGTAGTGATTAGTAAGGTCTTGACGCGGTGAACCATCTCATCGAGGGTGAAGAGCCCGTCTACGGAGGTATCCCCTTCATCAGCGAATACAATTGCACTTTCATCGCTGGGGTTAATCAGCGTGCGCTTCAAAAAAAGATTAAACCGGTGAACAAGGCGCGGTGCCAGCGTAGATAACGAGAGCGGAAAGAGCGCAAGGAGACCTCCTAACGCAAGCAACCATCCCCTCACCAGCGAGCGAGACTGACTCTCGATAAACATATCAACCTCGCTCTGCAAGGTTCGAATGCGCTGGAGACCGATTAAGCGATTCTCCGATCCCTCTTTAGGTCGAATTTGAATCTGGTGCGTCGGTACAACATTTACCGGACAAAACGCTGCTGGCCGTTCATAGAGGCTGTGAAACTCGGCATCAACTCCGAAGAACCCCGCTGTTCCAAAAGTCTCATAATCAGGGCTGATCTCTTCGATATAGCGCCGGAATGACTCCTCGCGATCGTCGATACAGGTCACTATCTGACACAGAGATTCCCCCTGCTTCTTCTTATTAGACCCCTTTTTATTGTGATGCAGAACAGCCGAGGCAGTCCGAGAGTAGAGGTTCCATTCATACGCTTTGTGCCACACCCTAAGACGCAGCGGGCTATCAAATTGGCACAGCAGAGCTACGAGTTCCTGCTTCTGCTCTGATGCTAACCCAAGCAGCTCACTCCCCGAACAAGGAAAGAGCTGAAAAGCATGGAAAAGATGGTACGCCGTGGTTCGAATACGCGCTGCTTCATCATGCACATCTGCTACGCCCGGCCTATGAAGCTCAAAGGGGCCTTCGCTCTCCTCTACACCCAGGAGGTGTGGCCTCTTTTCAAAGTACTCCTCAGCCAAACTCTCCATCACAAGGCGCACGGCAAGAAATTCGGCGACAGATGCCCTGTTTGAGATACCAGCTACACCGCGCTCACTCTGATGCACCAATCCAGCCCACCCCTTGAGGATGAGCGCCTTCTGTAACAGAAACTCCTTTACTTGCTCGAGCGGGACACCTTTCTCACGCATAATAGCGTCGATTACTTCAAGCGGCTGCAATCTCTCATAGCGCTCAAGGTCTCCACGCAGCCACGCCGGTCGGCCAAACGAGCGATTGCGCATGTGCGAGAAGAACGCTTCAAGCAATCCATGTGCTCGGTCACTCTGAGTCAGATGAGCCAAACCTCTATCAAGGAAGGTGCTTGTAAACTTTATCAGGTAGGGGTTTATAAGCTCTTCTATCGGCGCAGTGGTCTTAAGGGGGTGATGATTCGAGCCGTGTGAAGGGTCTGCAAGTAGCACAGCGCGGGAATACACGATCGCTGCGATCCAGAGCAGTTTGAGGGAATCCTGCGTTGTCCAATCAGCGGGTGATACACATGATAGGTCAGCAGTCTCAATAAGCTCGTGCAACCACGGCTGGTTCCATTCACGCACCACCTCCTCATACGAGGCTAACCACTGCTTAAGCTGTTCCTGCGGAGCACCCGCATCAGCGGCCCGGATATGCTTAACCTTTGCCGGGCTAACCTCCTCATGGAAGCGCTGGAGATAGTGCTTCTCAACGAGTCTCCACCTCAACGTTTCTGCTGTTAGAAGCGCAGGTGCTGAAAGTAACAACGAACGAGCAACCTTCCTTTTCGATA
>JBIIHY010000280.1:0-4642 GCA_044235305.1 Bdellovibrionota bacterium | reverse complement strand
GTCGACTTGAGCTTGCATTAGAAGCAGGTGAACTAGGATTTTGGGACTGGCACATCCCCACGGATGTAGTGCAGTTTGGCGGGCAGTGGGAGTCTATCCTCGGATACTCACCTGACGAGATGCCTCCTCACGCTCATGACTGGGAAGAACGTGTTCATCCAGACGATATAGTCTCTGTACGAGAGCGGCTTACCAAGCACCTGGAGGGAAAGTCTCCTTTATATGAATCAGAACACCGACTCAAAGCCAAAGATGGCTCGTGGGTATGGGTCCTCCATCGTGGCCGGGTAGTAGAGCGAGATGAACAGGGACGCGCTATTCGCGCGCTAGGAACCCACTCGGATATCTCTCAGAAACGGGCAGTTCAGGAACGACTGCAAGAAGCCGATCGTCGCAAGGACGAATTTCTGGCAACGCTTGCCCACGAGCTCCGCAACCCGTTAGCCCCGATTCGAACCGGCCTGGCTATCTTACAGAAAGATTGTACCCAATCACAGGCAGCCAAAGCCCGTGAAATGATGGAGCGCCAACTCGTCCACATGGTGCGTTTGGTGGACGACCTACTCGACGTATCGCGCATCACAACTGGCCGGCTAACTCTGAAGAAGGACAAACACTCAGCTCGCTCGATAATCGAAGCAGCTGTTGAGGCGAGTCGCCCGCTCATCGATGCAGCACACCATACACTGACAGTCACCTCTGTTACACCTGACGTTGAGATCTACTGCGATGCAACTCGGGTCGCTCAAACAATCAGCAATATCCTTACTAATGCGGCAAAGTACACCCCAGATGGGGGGCGCATCGACCTGGTTGCGCGCCGCGACGAAACCAGCTTACAGATATCGATATCAGACAACGGGCTGGGTATTCCACCTGATATGATTGATCATATCTTTGACCTCTTCGGCCAAGTGAACCGAACTCTTCATCGTTCACAAGGCGGGTTGGGTATCGGCCTGGCGCTCGTCAAAACACTGCTCAATCTACACGGTGGATCCATCTCGGTTGTGAGCCCGGGCATCAATCAGGGCAGCACCTTTACTATAACGTTACCACTGGGCAACCAAAGTCAGGCGCAAGCCCTCAGACAGCACGGCAGTCAGGCAACAGGAGAAGGTATGACACAAAAACGGGTGCTAATCGTTGATGACAACGTTGATGGTGCGGAGAGCTTAGCGATCTTTACGGAGCTCCTTGGACACAAACCGGAGATCGCTCACAGCGGCCCGGAAGCCCTAGCGAAGATTCCGTCCTACCGCCCGGATGTTATACTGCTTGATATCGGTCTTCCAGGCATGAGTGGATTTGAAGTAGCTGAGATGATCCGTACGACCCCGCAGGGGCTGCAAACGAAGCTTGTTGCCCTGACCGGCTGGGGAAGCGAAGAAACGAAGCGACGAGCCCATGAATCAGGGTTCAATGAACACCTGACAAAGCCTGTAGAGCTCACTGATATTGAGCGAATTCTGAGCGCATAGCACTGAGGGCTTAGCCTATTGCTGTAACAACGCCAATTTAAAACCTATTTCTACTTAAGCGAATCATTAATTTCTGAGAGGAGCTCTTATTATTTATGCTGCTGACAAGGTAGATGCGGGGTATACTTAGAGGATAGGACTATGCCCCGCGGTTTTTTAGTAAAAGTGCGATGAGCAAGAACCTTACTCCGTTCTCAATTACTACCCTCGATTGTAGCACCCCACGCAGTGTACCAAACGACTGTGATCCGATGGCGATCGATGGCTTCGACCACATCGAGATCTACACAGACTCCGCTAAACAGAGCGCTTACTTTCTCTCGCACGCCTTCGGATTCGTTCCGATAGCGTACCGCGGACCGGAGACTGGGTATAAAGACTCAGTTAGCATCGTACTTAAACAAGGCGATATTTTTCTGCAGCTTACGTGCGGCCTCAAAGGTGATAGCCCTATAGCAGAATTCGTTCACAAGCACGGATTCTCAACTCGTGATGTAGCGTTTACCGTACAGGATACTGTTACAAGTTATCAGGCTGCTCTTGAGCGAGGCGCGACAGCGGTTTCTCCGCCAACGCGCTGGAGCGATGAGCACGGAGGCAGCATCATTCACGCATCCATTAGAACGTACGGTGACACGATTCACTCCTTTGTTGAGCGCAAAAACTACTCAGGGCTCTACTGGCCAGGATTTGCGCCGTACAATAAGATCTACCCAAAAACTCCTCCCGTGGCAGAGTGTGGCCTCGCAGCGATCGATCACGTCGTTGGGAATGTAGAGCTGGGTAAAATGAACGCGTGGGTTTCATTTTACGAGCGCATCATGGGCTTTAGTCAATTTAAACACTTCTCGGACGATGACATCTCAACAGAGTACTCGGCGCTGATGTCCAAAGTAATGAACGGCGGTAAAGGGAAGATAAAGCTTCCCATCAACGAACCAGCCGAAGGAAAACGAAAATCCCAGATAGAAGAATTCCTGGAATTTCATGGTGGCCCCGGCGTTCAACACATCGCTTTTCGCACCAATGATATTGTCTCTGTAGTAGCTAAACTTCGCGAGCAAGGGGTGCGCTTTCTATGGGTCCCCAAAAACTACTACGAAGCTGCACCTGAACGGGTTGGGAGCATAAAAGAGGATTATTCAGCATTGCGTGAACTAGGGATCTTGGTGGACCGTGATGAAGACGGATACCTCTTGCAAATCTTTACAAAAACACTAGAAGATAGACCAACGATGTTCTTTGAGATCATTCAGCGCGAGGGCTCTCAAGGGTTCGGGGTTGGAAACTTTAAAGCTCTCTTTGAATCTATCGAACGCGACCAAGCCGACCGAGGCAATCTATGATCCTGGCCACAATCCCTGCGCGCCGCGCGCCATCGTCCCCAGACGGCGAGGTCGCTGTCGTAAGCAGCAACCACTCAACGATTGCTCTCCTTCCCGAAAGCGAAGCCATGCCGCTTCGGGCTGCTCTTGAATCATGGCGCACTATCGAGCCGCGACTACGGGGCATCTCAGAGTTACTCGAAGAAGGTCGTTGGGCGGATACTCTATCTTCAAGTCAGGTATCCTTCAAAGCTCCCCTACCCCGCACATGGGCACTCCTTGATGGAAGCGCCTTCATCCAACACGTCGTGCTGGTCCGCAAAGCACGGGGCGCTGCACCGCCGGCAGATCTCTTAACTGTACCGCTGATGTACCAGGGCATTAGCGACAACCTCCTTGGGCCTTGCGATGATATTCCCTTGCTGGATCCAACCCACGGGATGGACTTTGAGTCAGAAGTCGCAGTGATAACGGATTTTGTACCCCAAGGTACCACAGCAGCTGAGGCTGAAAAGCACATAAAGCTCCTGCTTCTTATGAATGATGTGACGTTACGAGATCTCATTCCCCGTGAACTCGCAACCGGTTTTGGATTCTTTCACAGCAAACCTGCCTCCTCTTTTTCTCCTTACGCGGTCACCCCCGAAGAACTGGGAGCAGCGTGGAAGAACGGACGAGTATACCTTCCTCTTATCACACGACTTAACGGGAAGCTCTTCGGAAATCCAAATGCAGGGGAGATGCACTTCTCTTTCTTTGAGCTGATTGAACACGCAGCTAAGACTCGTGACTTAAGCGCTGGAACGATTATCGGCAGCGGAACAGTTTCAAACGAGAACAGTACGGTAGGCTCTAGCTGTCTCGTAGAGCAGCGCATGCGCGAGATACTCGACACAGGCGCACCAGTGACCCCCTATTTAAAAGATGGCGATTCTGTCGAGATAGTAATGCTCGATAGCGGCAGAGACATCTTCGGAGCTATAAACCAACGAGTTCGATTAAAATGAGCCAGAATACGCTCGATATTTTACTCTCTGAGCTTTTTGACTATGCCGGGATGTTCCCTCCTGCCGCACTCTCGTTTGAATCAGCGGTTCGCGAGAGCACCATGTTGCGGAGTGAGCTCAAGCGTCCATGGCTTCTCGGCAATGATTTAGTGCTCGATATATCATCAGCTCAGAAATTAGCTAGTAAGAGCCCACACGATTGGGGCTACTCACGCACTCCGTCTATCTGCCTCCTTGCTACCGAGGCTGGGCCGATGGTGCTATCAGTGTGCAGCGACCTGCTTCAAAAAAGAGCGACCGAGCCGTCACGGTACGCTGTCGCCTCGATTGAAGCTCGCTGCACCGCCGACTCAATCAATGGCATAATTGAAACATTTTCTGAGTACTGCTCTAAGCACCGAATTATTTTAGCTCTTGAACCAAACCTCTCAGGAGCCGAGTGGCGTTCTGAGCTTGACGTATGCCTCAAGCGGATTACTCATAATAGCGCAAAACCAGGCCTACTCGCTCTCAAGGTGCGCTGCGGTGGCGATACAGCTATCACCAGAGATAAGGCGCCTAGCATCATCGAAGAGGCGACAGCACGAGGTGTGAACTTGAAGCTTACAGGCGGGCTTCACCATCCAGTTATCGAAGCTGACCGGTACGGAAATACTTTCGGGTTTCTTACATTTACCGCTGCGGTCATGTTTCGTCGCGCTCTGGGAGCTCAATTTACAATCGCTCAGTGCGCACGGCTACTTGCTAGTGACTCGATGACCTCTCTCACTTTTGGAGAGACGGTCGGATTTGAGGAGCATACAATTTCTAGCATCGATGTGGTAAAGGC
>JBIIHY010000029.1:0-14700 GCA_044235305.1 Bdellovibrionota bacterium | reverse complement strand
TACACGCCGTCTAAATTGAAGATGTCATCATAGCCGGTCCGCAATCTCTTCCACTGCGCGCATTTGTATCCGATCTGTGCGAAGCGCTACAGATAAAGAGACCGTGGTTACACCTGCCAGTGAAGCCTCTTCAGTTACTGGGTACCATCTGCGAAGCGATCTGCACACCGCTGCGAATCGACCCGCCAATCTACCGCAGAAGGGTGGACTTCTACACCAAGAACCGATCATTCGATTGCTCTAAGGCGAATCGAATTCTTGGCTACACCCCAACGCAGAACAGCTACGGCGAGCTCTCAGACATAATTAACTCATACATCGCCGAGGGACTCATCAAGGGAGAACCGCTCTCTAAGCCTTGCACCATTACTCGAAACATCGATGGACACATTGAGCACATCGATCCTGCCACTGAGCACATGTACGGAGTGAAAGGCGCAGCGGTGCTAGGCAAGGTCAGTCACTCTGTATTACAGACTATATTTCCCCGACCGCTAGACCAGATAAACAACCAACTTCGTGAGCAGGGTAAATGGGCCGGCAACCTCGTTCACCGCACAGCTTCGGGTGAGGAGGTTAGCGTTTTCAGTTGCTGGGAGCTAAAGACTTCCGCGAGCGGCCAACCTATTGTGGTTGAAACGAACCGATTACGCCTCAAGGGAAAGGGTGTACCCTGCCCCACTGAATCCAGAGCGACAGCACCTACTGGACTAGTATCTTCAGCTACATAAGGCCGTAAGGTACACCCTGACAGCAGCCCAGCACGACTGCGAATCTTCTAGATTCGCCAAATACTTCAGTGACTTCAGCAACTTCTTAGCGGAGCTGGAAGCTCCCCGGTCAAAGAAAAGGGGCTTCACCCGCCAACTCGGCAACCACCGAAGTAGCTTTTTTTGCTTGAGTTATGCTACGTCGTACCTAATAAAGTGCATAACACCTGCTTAGGACTGAAATTAGAAAGAGAGGCTTATGTTTCAAGATGTACGGAATGCGATTGGGAGGTTGGGTGCGATAGCAACCGCGGCACTAGCCCTAACAGGCTGCTCCCGAAGCAACCCGGAAACAAACACCAAAGCACACTCGCTCACAAACGTTACTCTCCCAACAGCGCCACTTATAGCTCCCGACCAAAGAATCATCGCCTTATTAAAGGACCCAAAGCTCCCTGTCCAGGTTGTTAATGCTCTGAAAAATCCAGAGGTGCAAGCCACACTTCATCGAATCGCAACGAATACCGAGAATCCCGAGTCCTACGTGCGCAATGCCCCTTATGCAAGTACCGAGTGTGTAGTAGTGCTGCAGCACTTACTAAACGTTGGTCGAGGAGCCGCAATTACAAACGCCCTAAATTATGCAGAGGGGATAAAGCAGCGCGCTCGAGCCATTGCTCGCAGCGATCCAGGCCGTTCCGAAGAGCTTTTCAAGACAGCCAACGGAATCCGGCGCTACGCCGAACGGGCTCCTAGCCTGCTAAAGCCAGACGGCCGCTACGGACCTGACAGTCATAATCTGCGAGGCTTCCTCACGCAGGTGGAAAATATTGTCTCTGGATTGACATTCCCGCATAAAAAGGTGGACGTGGGAGCAAACGATACAGCGATCGGACCCATGACTCTTAATCTCCTCTTTCGCTACGACCGCGGTGTTGGATATCTTCTCCTAGCCGACCCGGCGACGTACAAGGTGTCAGTTGACGCTCTTACGAACAGCAGTCTGGCGACGACCAACAGTGTCCGCAGAGTTACTAAAAGCAAGTAGCTCGATAGCTAGGTAACAATAAGTGCGATGGTGCTTCGGGAAACAAGATGACCAAACCCGCCATTGAAGTATCACACCTCAGCTATGAGTACCCAAACAAACGGGTCCTGAGCCCAAAAATCTCTCGTCGGCCTGTTTTTTCCAATCGAGCCAAGCTACTCAGTACTTGGTGCAACCATCGGGGCTGCGGCATCGCTTCTCCTGCTCAAGCGCGCCTGGCACAATCAAACAAACCGCACGTAATCAAGTAGTTACACCCGCAGCCGATGTACGCGAACACATCTGCGGCTAATCTAATTCGGTTCCAACAATAGTACTTGTCACAGCTACATCCGGTTTGTAGGCTGCCCTCTGACTAATTCTTTTTTTTAGAGGAATTATATGAAAAAAATCGCTACGTTGATCGTTGCTGTAACTATCCTTACGGGATGCTCCGGCATTCGTCAAACTAACAATCAGTTTACGACCCATGCAGAGTGTTTCCGTATCGTCGGTATTCCTATTCCGGCAGATGACCAAGCTACAGCTCGTGCGCTCGTTCCAAAGGGCGCAACGATTACCGATGTACAATCGACTCCAGCAGATTGGACTTCATTCTGGGGATTCCTTGGCAATTTGATCGGGTTCCACGTAACCACAGTTTCGGGAACCAAGTAGGTCTTTAAAGGTCTGAAATAGGTCCTTTCAGCCCCCGAGCGGTTGTGTCTTAAATGGCGCACCTCTCGGGGGTTTTTCATTGGAATACGGGAGAATCGCATTTCGCGCCAGCAAGCACTTTGCTACGCCCTTGCCTCACTCCAAGAATTTGAGTATTGCAGCAAATACCTCTACTCTCAGCTATACTATGAGAGGCACCCTAGAAAACGCCCGCGATACGGCGGCAGGACTTAGATTACCACCGCGAGACTCAACGTTTGATGCAGCGCAGGTTGCCTCTCTATTAAACACAGTACCAGCGGCTACAAAAACACCAGGTGATGCGCGGTACGCACTCGACGCCCAACTGGCAGCAAGTCTTTCACCGCCAGCAACCGATGATGGGACGCCCCTTAGCGATCTGCACTCCCGCGAACTTGCTACTACAAAGATAATCCTAGCTCGCTGCCTAAGGTGGGAAGTTTCCAGGCACTTTAACTCTCCCGAAGACCTATCCAATCGTGCCGCATTTTTCGACGACTTTGCTGCCATAATCCACACATTCGAGGGGGAAATCCGTGGGGCCTTCGCACGTTTTGGTGTCCGAGAGCTGCTGGCAAACGCCCACGACAATTGGATGATACAGAGGCACCAGTCACAAGTCGCTACTCCGAGCGTAATTGCCTCAGCAAGAAGGGACATCTCTGGATTTGAATTCTCTGTAAGTGATTTCACGGGAACAGTTCCCCCACGAATGAGACCACACCTCTTTGAGCATCACTTTTCAGGACGAGACTTACTTGAGCACTTGACTCCGGAGACGTACTACCTAGCCAATTCCCAGGAAGATTTCTGGCCGCTGCGGTCAGGATTACCAGAGGATTTGGCGAAGCGCTCTATTAAGGAAGAAACAGGACTGCCTCTCCTGGGTGGGTGCGGCGCAGGGTTGGCAACCACTCGCAAGCGAGCGCTTGAGACTGGTTGCGGATATTTCTATAAGAATTTGTCCGGGGGTGGCTCGACATTTGGGATAACCATTCCCTACTCATTTAAGTGCTAACCATTATCTTGAAATCCCCCAATTTCAAGATAATATCCTCGCACTATGGCGAGTCTTTCTACCAAATGCGCTACTGCAGCGACCGTACTTACGCTGTTCTCCCCTACCGTTACTGAGCTAACTGAACAGTATCTTACACTGCCAACAGACTTTCTAACCGCCACCGGCTACATCAGGAAAGAGGTCACTGGCTCCCGACTTCACGGCGTTGACTGGGATGGTGTTAGCGGAGTAGAGACGGTGGTGCGAGAGAATGGCCACCGTACCCAGGGCTTCTGGAAGGAATGGCGGGAGTGGTGTGCAAAGTCCCCAGGTGCAGACCTTGAAACTCACGGTAACCGCGTGTGCGAACTCGTACTGCGCCACTTCGGTCCATACGACAACCAGACAGCTGAGACTCTCTCTCAGCGCAGAAAGCTACAGCAACAGAGAGCTTCCGTACTTAAGACCCTAAACACCTCGTGCCCACTCTCTCTCCGGAATGCTGCCTGGGAGTACCTCGGTGGGCCGCTTGCGCCTCTAACGCTCATTCCTCCTACCGCAGGTGAATCTTCTGAGGATACGATGATAAGCTCTACTATACCCCGAAGCTGCGCTCTGGAGGGGCTTACGATCTCACATTCCCCTCTCTCACGCGGGGAGTTAATCTTGCGCGCTCACGCAGAGGTTAACCCTGACCTGCGGTGGCAGAAAGCTACTTCACTGGAGGAAGTTGCCAACAACATCCTAAAGAGCGCACAGCCATTTGAAAAAACTCTCGATGAGATTGATGAAGCACTATTAAAAACGCCCCTTCCAAGCATTCCAGGCGAAGGCTCCCCTGCAGACATAGATCTCATCCCTTACGGACGACTGATCTGCAGGCACCGGGCCGTAATCGCTGCAATTCCACTAGCACTAGCGGGATTCAACGTTGAGCTAGTTAGAGGAGCGATTGAGGTGGGCAGTGCACAAGAACCGCATCTTTTTATTTACTGTGAAGAACGCGGAATTCTGGAGGCAAGCTCTCATGGGCCTGTATTTTGGAAAAGAGTTACGAGCTCATCGGAAAGTCCGTCATTGCCTGTGTTCTACACAGAAGAAGGCTCCATATATCGAGTCTATCAAAGGACCAAGCTCACCGAGGGGCATTCGCAGAGCGTAGTCAGAGACGCAGCAGCAGGCTCTTGCAAATAACCGCCATGCTATCGCCTACGTCGCGGTCCGCCCCGCCCCCACCGCTTTGGCCGTGCCCCGCACGGACGATGCTTGCTCAAGCGCTCGACTAATTCCCGTAGTGGCCTCTCAAGCAGCTCCTGAACATCACTGCGCTTCTCTAAAACAGCTACCACCTCTCCCACCGTTTCAACTGTTGAGAGACACCCCTTGCGAGGCTCTTTCCGGATGCGGTCGTAGAGCGAAACGCGCGCTGGCCGCAGCACCAAACGTTTTAATTTAAGAAGCCATGCGTTGCGCCACCACAGGGTCTTGGCCTGACTCCACGTTCCATCGAGAAGAACCACACCTTCAAGCTCCCCCAAAGCCCCCTTTTGATCAGCGACTGGTGAGCCATTTTTATCAACAACAAAGAGGGTACCTTGCTCAGGAAGCTCCTCAACGTGCACACTGCCTACGTAGAGCACGCCCCACTTCTTATTCTCTGCGGCGAAGCCGAGTGCTTTATGAAGATTGGCCCACGAGAGACCTGTCTTTACAATCGCCTGCGGGAAGCTCGCCGCAACTATCGGCACAGTACCGATATCAACACCGGGTTCCTGCGGATGCTGAAGCACTAGGAGTTTCACCGTTGTGGGTATCTGAGTGATAAACTCGCACACGCAGTACCGAGGAGTTCGATTACATTTTGGGCACGGCGTGTGCTCTAGTTCATTAGATGGATTCGGTGTGCTCATAACTACTCCTTGAGTAACCTTTCCTGGATCGCTTTGATACGATCTCTCAGCTCAGCCGCGCGCTCAAACTCTCTGCGCGCTGCGGCATCAAACATCTCTTTCTTCAATGACTCAAGGAGTCGCTGCTGCTCACGCGGATCGCTCGGTATCTCAACACCTGCAAGCGCTTGAGCCGCTACCTCTGCCTCATCGATCTGCTCCCCAAGGGCTATCTGATCAGCGCGCGTAGCACTGCGTGGAGTAATATTGTGCTCCTTGTTGTATTCAGCTTGAATTTTGCGCCGCCGCGTCGTTTCAGCGATCGCTTCCTTCATCGACTTTGTCTCACGGTCTGCGTACAGAATCACTCGCCCGTTTATATTACGGGCAGCGCGGCCCATAATCTGAATCAACGATTTGGTTGAGCGCAGGAAGCCCTCTTTATCAGCATCAAGGATCGCTACCAGGCTCACCTCGACTAGATCTAACCCCTCACGAAGCAGGTTGATCCCTATTAAGACATCGAAATCACCGCGGCGCAGTCCGCGCAGGATCTCAACACGCTCAATAGTTGTAATATCTGAGTGCAGATACCTAGCGCGCACGCCGATTTCTCGCAGATATGCCGCAAGATCTTCTGACATCTTCTTAGTGAGCGTAATCGCAAGCACGCGCTCTCCTGCCGCCACCGTTTTTTGTATCTCAGTGATTAGATCATCAACCTGATGGGTTGCAGGACGAACAGAAACCTCTGGGTCAAGAAGCCCCGTAGGACGATTGACCTGCTCAACAACGATCCCCTCACTGCGCTCAAGCTCAAAATCAGCAGGCGTTGCCGATACAAAGATCGTTTGTCCAACCCTCTCCCAGAACTCATCCAGATTAAGCGGCCTATTATCGAGTGCAGAAGGGAGTCGGAATCCGAAATCTACAAGCGTCTGTTTGCGTGCTCTATCTCCGCGATACATACCACCGAGCTGCGACACGGTGACGTGGCTCTCGTCAACCACAAGGAGGAAATCTTCTGGAAAGTAATCAAGTAGAGTTGTAGGCGGCTCACCTGCTGCTCTTCCTGCCAGATGTCTGCTGTAGTTTTCTATGCCCGGACAGAAGCCAATTTCGTTAAGCAGCTCAAGGTCGTACAGCGTCCGCTGCTCAAGGCGCTGGCTTTCAAGGAGCTTTCCTTCTCGCAGAAGCTCCATTGCACGCTCTTTGAGCTCTGCTTTAATCGTCACCAAAGCGCGATCAACAGCTTCGCGCTCGGTTACGAAGTGGCTCACTGGATACACTGCACACGAATCAAGCTTGCGCTCTGTTGTTCCAGTTAAGGGATCAATCTGACGGATCTCTTCGACCTCATCTCCAAAAAATACGATGCGCGTAGCCGCTGCATCTTGGTCAGAGGGAAAAATATCGACATAATCACCGCGCACTCGGAACGTTCCACGGGTAAATTCAATATCAGTGCGCTTGTACTGCATATACACGAGCTGGTGGATGACCTTATCACGCGCGATGACGTCTCCCTTCTCAACGTAGAGCATCAATTTAAAGTAATCTTCAGGCGCACCGAGTCCGTATATGCAGCTTACGCTCGCCACAATTATCGTGTCTCGAGATTCAAGCAGCGCCTTCGTAGCGGCGTGGCGCATCTTGTCGATCTCTTCGTTGATGGCAGAGTCCTTCTCAATATAGGTATCAGTAGATGGGACGTATGCTTCAGGCTGGTAGTAGTCGTAGTAGCTTACAAAATATCTGATGTTATTCTCAGGAAAGAACTCAACAAACTCGCCATACAGCTGCGCCGCTAAGGTCTTATTTGGCGCGATAACCAGAGTCGGTCGGTTCTGCTTTGCTATAACATTTGCAATCGTGTAGGTCTTTCCCGAGCCGGTTACACCGAGCAGCGTCTGAAAGGGAACATCTTTACGGAGATTTTCATCAAGACTTGCAATCGCACCGGGCTGATCTCCTGCAGGAGGAAATTTTGTGTGTAGCTTAAACGGAGCGGATGTAGGCTCTGGTCGCGCTCCCTGGGGACGTTTATTACCGGAGGGGGCCATAAGGATACTTTAGACTCTCTACTACACTCAGCTTCGCCGAGCTGCAGCGATGCGCTCCTTGGCTAACTCAACCGCGACCTCTTCTGTAAACCTACCACGCGCCTTTGACTGATCTAATACCTGGCACGTCGTGTTGTAGATGAGCTCTACCTTCTCTGTAATCCATTTCGTATTGGGACCGCCCGGCGCTAGCTCTGCACCCACACAGATAACTCCACCGGAATTAACTGCGAAGTCGGGACAGTACAGGATGCCTTTTTTCTCAATGTCCCCGTACACAGCGCGGTCACTTAACTGATTGTTGGCGGCTCCCACGATAATTTTTGCACTTAACCTGGCGATAGTTGCAGGGTTAACAGTCTGCCCGATGGCACACGGCGAGAAGATATCACTAGGCACATCGTAAATAGCGTCGGTCGAAACAACGGTAGCGCCGTACTTCGACGAAGCCTCTTTAAGTGCTGCGTCGTTTGTATCGCATACCGTAACAGTGGCCCCCTCTTTAACGAGAAACTCCAAGAGGTGCATCCCGACATGCCCCACCCCTTGAAGTGCAACACGCTTTCCTTGCAGCCCTGGTTCGTTTGCGAATACACGCTCTACCGCAGCCTTAGTTGCCAGGAATACACCGCGAGCGGTCCACGGTGAAGGGTCTCCAGCCCCGCCCTTAGCGGGATCTGTACCGACCACAAAGTCAGTCTTAGACTTTATCCACATCATGTCACTCACAGAGGTTCCCATATCCTCTGCTGTGATGTACCGGCCAGCGAGATGGCTCAAGCACTCACCGAACTTCTTAAAGAGCTGCTCTCGCCCCTGCGTGAGTTTAGGGTCTGCGATGATACATGCCTTACCACCGCCGAGAGGGAGGTGCGCCAATGCGCTCTTATAAGTCATCCCCTCAGAGAGACGGAGCACATCTTCCAGCGCTTGGGATTCATCGGCGTAAAGCCGCATGCGACATCCACCAAGACCCGGTCCAAGCACGGTGTTGTGGATAGCAACGATCGCCTTGAGGCCTTCCTCAGGGTAGTTAAAGAACACTACCTGCTCATGACCTCGAGCAGCACAATCTGAGAGAACAGTTGATGTCATAAAAGCCACTAGTAACCTGCTCTACCCTACGTACCTATTAGCAGGGTAGCCGAGGATAGCTTTAGTACTGCTTATGGGGATCGATTGCTGGAGTTGGCTCCACAGATGGATCAACCTTACTAGCAGCAGCAGGAGCATCAATACCGGCGTACGTTCGCGGTTTGCGCTCACACGCTACCGCTCCAACAACGCACAATGCTGCAAGCACTACCAAGAGAACGCCTTGAAGATCTTTCATAGAAAACTCCCCGAAAATCAGAGTGCCCTGGAGAGGACTTGAACCTCCACACCCTTGCGGACACATGACCCTGAATCATGCCTGTCTACCAATTCCAGCACCAGGGCAAATGGTGAACTGATCCGAGTGGATATACCATGTTTGGCTCAGTATTGAAACACCGGAAGAAGGGGCTAAATTCGGGGGTAACTACGAAAACACCACCCCCTGAGCAAGCGGCATCTCGTTACCAAAGTTGATGGTTGAGGTCTGACGCCTCATGTACTGCTTCCAGGAATCAGAACCAGCCTCACGTCCGCCTCCAGTCTCCTTCTCTCCCCCAAAAGCTCCACCTATCTCAGCGCCAGAGGTTCCGATATTGACGTTAGCTATCCCGCAATCACTCCCGGAGGCTGAGAGGAACCGCTCAGCAGCTTTAAGGTCGCGGGTAAAGATCGCTGAGCTTAAACCCTGCGGCACATCATTGTTTAGCTCAATAGCCTCCTCAATCGATGATATCGGCACTACATAGAGAATCGGCGCAAAGGTCTCCTCTTGAAGAAGCGCCATGCCGCGCTTGGCCTTTACTATAGTCGGCTCAACGTAGAGATCTGACGGCATCCCAGGCACCACTCGCCCACCACACACCACTTCGCCGCCCTCACCCTTCACACGAGCAACCGCAGCGAGGTAGCTATCAACCGCCCCTTTGTGAATCAAGGGCCCCATCAAGGTGCCCTGCTGCAATGGGTTTCCGATCCGCACCTGCTTGTACGCTGCGCTCAACGCTTTAATAAAATCATCGTACACGGCTGTATGCACTAGCGCCCGACGAATAGATGTACAGCGCTGCCCTGCTGTCCCCACAGCACCGAAGAGAACACCCCGCACAACGAGATCCATATCAGCATCAGGAAGAACGATAACTGCGTTGTTTCCGCCAAGCTCAAGGATCGATCGCCCCATGCGCCCGGCTACAGCCTGCGCGACCGCCCGCCCCATTCGGCACGAACCGGTCGCAGACACGCACGGGATTCGAGTATCTAGCGCCATCTTCTTTCCAAGCTCAGCCCCATCTCCCACAACGAGCGAGAATATCCCTTCAAACCCCTTACGCCGAGCGACTTCTCTACAGATAGAGTTCATAGCGACTGCTGTCAGCGGCGCAAGCTCAGAGGGCTTCCACACAACAACATCACCACACACCGCCGCTATCATCGAATTCCACGCCCACACTGCGGCAGGGAAGTTAAAAGCAGTTATGACCCCGATAATGCCGAGCGGATGCCACTGCTCGTACATCCGGTGGTTACGCCGCTCGGAGTGCATCGTTTTACCGTACAGTTGGCGCGAAAGCCCAACAGCGAAATCAGCGATATCGATCGCTTCCTGAATCTCGCCCTCTCCTTCGCTTACTATCTTTCCAACTTCAGCCGAAACCAGGGCTCCGAGCTGTGCTTTCGAGTCGCGCAAAGCCTCTGCCACTTCACGAATCAATTGACCTCGCTCAGGCGCTGGAACCTTACGCCATTCCGTGAAAATCTCTGCCGCTTCGCGTACAACGCGCTCATATCCTGCATCATCGGTGACTGAAACCTCACCGAGCAGTTGTGCATCAACCGGCGACACAACGCGCAGCACGCGATCGTGTCCAGCGACTTTGTGAATCTCTCTGCCGTGCGTCCCTGGACACACACCTTTTAAACCAAGAGCTGCTGCAATTTCACTCATATAACCCCGCTAACACTCGTCAAAAAGTACCCTTCCCAGTACCTAAGCGAAAGGCCAAAAAGACACGCCTCAGATGTAACCAAAGATCGCGCACAGCGATACAGCAATCCGCATAGAACTCAGAAGCTCACATTTTACCCCACATGCGCGCTCTAGTGTGATATTATTTCGTTCTGACGTTGCTACACAGAGAGCAACTCGTATGGATACCGAGTTTTTATGAGTTCACAACGAACCATCCACCGCACCCGCAACCGCTCAGCGCTCAGCATGGGCGACGGCGTGGCCAATCGCGACACCGCGCTCTTGGGGCTACTCCCTTTTGCGGGCGCCGTTGGATGGCATACAGCCGCTGCGGCAGGAATGGCTGAGGGTCGACGTGAGAACGATTACTCCCCACTCCCACTCATTAAAACATACCGGAAGAAGGCGAAAACGGATTCGCCACGTACCGCGGTATCACATACGGGTAGTAGAAGAGTTACATTCTCATCTCTTAAAATGCTCACGTAGCATCTAAAGGCCCCGCTCGGGGCAGTACGATTCACCACAATCCATAAACCCAGAGCCTTTTGAGAGGTGTGGAAACACCGACCGTGAAAAGGACGGTCCCTTCGTAAGGTCAGTTGATGGGGTGCGGCCGTTGCGTGATGAGTGTCACGTGACGTTAGGCCACCAGATCAAATGCGCCAACGAAGGCACTAGAGGAAGCACAGCAAAACCATTCTCGTCACAGAGAGAGAGGAGATGCTTGGCTTTCGACCGGGTAGATGGAGAAAAAATGACGTGAAAACACGCGCATTATTGAAGAGATACCTTGTGTATCGCGGACTGACTGCCGGGGTAACCCTCAGTCTTCCGAACATGATCGAGCTCTACAGCGCATGTGGGCTGGGGCTTTACGAGCTGTGCCTGCTAGCGGCAAGCGTGTGCTTGCCTGCTGCTGGGATACTGCTGACTGGACGCTTCATACTTGGCCGCATGCGGCACACAGATGGAGCGGTCGCAGGATTGGTGCTACTTGCATGCGGCCAAATCGGATATCTGCTCTCTGAGGATTTCCTTGGATTGCTTTTAACCGAGAGCGTAAATGCGGCTGGCATCACCTTCTTGAGCCTAGCTGACATAAACGTTGTATACGCAACGTTTAGAAGCAAAGGAAAAGAGGTACGGGGTGTAGCAGGATTAGTGTTCCACTTTACGGTGGCTGCACTAGCTAGTATCCCGATGTTCGCGCCTGCTTCGTTGCAGGTATACATGCCACTCGCAGCAGCAGTAGCCCTTGTGCTCGCTGCTCTTGTGGTTAACACCATTCAGGAAGAGGAAAGGAAGCGGGACTCAACGGACTCGTTTCTCACCTATTTCACTACAATGCTCAGTCACTGCAGCGAAACGTTTCTGTGCAACCATGCACTTCGAAAGAAGTTACTGTTTGCCGGAGCTGTGTTTACGCTGCTGCGTGTGGCGCAGTTTATGATCCTGCCCTTCCTTGGGGAGTGTAGGTTTGAGCCAAGCCGCGTTGCGGTATACATCGCGGTAGTCAACGTGCTCTCAGCTCTCTTTATGGGGCTACACCCCATTATTGCGGGCCGAATCAGAGCAGGCTTGGTCTACCAGGTGCTTGTTGGAACGATTGCGGGTGCGTGCCTCTTGCTTGCGGCTCATCCCTCAACGCAAGGTGTCGTGTTCCTGTTGCCTATTATCTGGGCGCAGGTCTTTGCAGATATCGAGCTCAACAATGGCTTGAATTCATCGCAAGATGAAGCTACCAGGCTCTCGATCAACACGTTGCTGGGTTTGATGTTTAGGATCAGTAGCGCGAAAGCGTTTCTGTTTCTGGCACTCATCCTCCGCAACGGTGCGCCGTCGGGAGCTTACCAATACATCGGAGGTGCAGCGCTACTCCTCGGAGCAGCGCTGGTTACACCCCGAAAGCAATCTGCCTAAGGCGGGGGGTGCGCTCAATGCGCCCCTCGCCCTTTTTCAAATTGAGAGCCTGTTACGTATTTTTTTCTCCACTGGATTTTAACAGAGGTTTTTACCTAAGAGGGTTTTGGTCCCGTTTCCACACCTCTTCCTATTTTTTCAAACTTGCGAACCGTTTCGCTACGGCAGGATGGTCACGGCCCCACAGTTGCGCACACATCTCTAGAAATGCCTCAAAAGAATACCGCTTACCGGGTGTATTGAGCCGTGTCGACATCGCAAACCACCCCACCCCTGCAACTTTTATCTTTTCTCGCTCTGGCTGGGTTAGGCCGACAAAAACATCGGGAGAATAATGCTTCTCTACTTCTGAGCGCCATCTGTGCGGGTCGCTACCGAGCTGCCTGAGAAGCTCTTCGTCGGGTTTACGCGTCTGCGGCAATAGCGCATAGGCTGGGTCGTTCTTACCCCACACCATCTCGAAGAGTTGGCGAAACCCCTCCTCACTCGTTGCTGCGCTCTCTGCTGTTCCCAGCACACGACCGATATAGTGCAGACCCTTACCGCCGATCTTCACATTCTTGCGGCAAGGACCCCCAGATTCATCTGCCCAGGGAATCTGCGCAAACTCAGTAGCCGTAAATCTCTCTCTAATTGCACCCTTCCACCTCTCTCGATCTTTTCCAAGCTTTCCTGTTACCGCCTCCTGTTCACGTAGCTCGTACAGCTCTTTCGAAAAAGATGGTTGTTCTCCCCACACCCTGGCGCACATCTCTAGGAACGGGAGCCTACGGGACCGCGGCGAGCCTTGCACACCGAGCGCCCTCGCCATCGCATCTATCGAGAGCCCCGCAATCTCAATCTCCTGCTTCCCCTTGACTGCGCCTACCTCGCCTGTGCCTCGTGCTGGAAGGTGCACAAATGTCTCCATTTGAGCAATCTTTTCGAACTCTGTGCGCCAACGCTCTGGGTTACTGCCCAAAAATTTTACTTTGCGAACTCGTAATTTCTCTTGAACAAGCGCCCGACGAATGACCGGATGCTTCTTCCCCCAGACCTCAGCCGCAAACTTTAAGAACTCAAGGGTGTTCTTGAGCGGGTCACCCTCATATCCCAGAATAGTTGCAATCCCTGTGAGCCCACGACTTGCTATTCGAACATCCTGCCGTCGAGTTGCATCACCCCAGGTTGGCAGAGCGATGAACTGCTCAGGGGAAAACTGCTTCTCAAACTCATTCGCCCAGCGCTTTCTGTCAGTGCCCAAATAGTCGAGCAGCCTACGTTCCTCGCGCGCTTTCCCAAGCGGTGCTGCGATTGCTGGATGAGCTTCTCCGTACACTCTAGCACACACCTCAAGCCACAGCTCCTCAGCCAACGCCCTACCGGGAAGCCCAAGGCCACCAGCAATTGCATACAGCTTATGACCATCGATATCAAACTTGTTCCTCGCTTTGACATCAAATGATACGAGCTGCTCGGCTGTAAACCGCGCCTGAATGCCATCACGAATCGAAAGCATAGTGGTGATATCGATCTTAGGCGCAAGGGTCTTTGATCCCAGATGATCCAGAATCTCTTGACTCCACTGCTCATCGCTGTAATGAGCAACTCGATGCACACCTGGTGTCACCATAAGCTCTTGCTTTGGGAGTTTTAAGTACGCCTGAAGCCCAAGAGGGCGCGTGCTTACAAACGTAGCCTCGCCTACCTGGTCACACACGAGGATGTCCACTTGTAAGCGAGGAATCTCAATGAGCAGATATGAAGCTTGTCGAGCCTGTGACTTAAGCAGCCTTCCCCGATGCACAACGAGATCCTCTGCATACACACCAAGCTGATTGAGCTGCGTGAAAAGTTTTAGGAAGCGATCTTTAAATACAGTGCCCTTCTTTTGATCGTCGCGCTCTCCAACAGCATCTCGACTGGGCTCACCTTCAGATGGGGGAACAAGAACTCCATCAACCTCTCGCACAGGGATCGAGAGACCCGAGAGCACTCCGTCCACAGACGTTTTATTGCGAAAGAGATTCTTTAGGCGTTCGAGACATCGCCCTAAGAGATCATTAAAACTAGGAACCCTACCCCGTTGGGTAAGGTCACGCTCCGCGTCAACAACATTTCGATCCGGAAAGGTTTCCTTAATCCACTCCTCTGCACGAACCGCCTCGTGTAAGACCCGCTCAGCAGATTTTTCTGTACCACGAAAATCCCTCACCGCCCGAAGCGCAGGAAGGAGCACCTCGCGGTAGGCGGCAAGCTGCTGCTTAGTTGGTTCGGTAGTAGGGCCAGTCATACTGGAAGTATAACAAGCTATAAAAAATAGGCACGGCGCGCGGCAAAATA
>JBIIHY010000279.1:0-4675 GCA_044235305.1 Bdellovibrionota bacterium | reverse complement strand
CGAGAGGTCAGCTACCAGGATGAGCTGCTCGCGAGCTCGACTGAGTGCGACATTCAGAAGGCGTGTTGTGATATCATCACTCACACCTCCACTAAGGAAGGGCCCAACACGGTGCGGGGCGCTCTCTGCTAGATCGAATATCATCACAGCGCGCTCATCACCCTGAAAGCGGTGAACGGTACCACACACCACACCAAACAGCTCGCGCTCGCGAAGAATGTCCTGTATCGCCTCAACGTGCGCCCTATACGGGGAGATTATCCCAACCTGAGAAGGGGAGATTGCAGCCGAGGCGCGCCCATCACCGCTGTTACATAGCCTCTGAACGAGAGTCCCAACAACCAAGGCATGCACCGGATTTAGCTTTGACCCGTTTCGATACAACCCCTCAGGCGAGAGGTTTGAGGTATCAACGATTGCCACTCGCTTATCAAGCAGACCAGAGATGGAAGAAGCAAACTGCTCAACACGCGCCTCTGAATACGCAGAGACCAAGCGCTGCTGGTAGAAGCGCTCGTTTAGTAAAGCCATAATCTCTGGATGAGAGCGGAAGTGACTCGTTAAAACACTAACATGAGGCAGCTCTCGCCCGGAACGCAACGTCTCTGCAACCTTCGATGACTCAAAGGCACTCTGCGCAAAGAGCGCTCGCGCGCTCTCTGACTGATGACGCGAGATCGGAGGAAGCTGCATAAAGTCGCCTGCAACAACGACTCGCTCCTTCGCCATACCGGATACCAGATACGACATCACCATCGGCATCATCGAGGCTTCATCGATTATGACAGCATCGAATTGCCCAAGCTTACTCAACCACAGAACAGCCTTAGCAGATGTCGCACCGATTACACGGGCACGCGTTATAACGTGCGCGGTTATGTCGCGCACAAACCCTTCAAGGAGTGCAACTCCACCCGATAGCTCTTTCTGGCGATCAAGCAGCTCACTGAGATAGCCTTCCGCTTCAGACTCAGGCTTTGCGCCTGCTAGACTCCTTTTGACCTCATCGAGGCTCGCTTCAACCAGTGCAAGATCTGCCTTCAACCCGGTAAGCTGTACTTCGTCACGGTCAGAGGGTGCTGGCTTAAAGAGGCGCGAGATACCTTTACTGTGTACAGTAAGGGCCTCAAGTAACCTCTCGCGCTCCTGAATAAGTGAGCGCTCGTGGTCGAGTAGGGTTCGCATATGACTGCGCTGCCAGATGGCCTTCTCGACTGCAAGCAGCTCAGTTGATAGCTCTTGTAATCGCGCATCCATCTTCGCACGCGCTATATCTGTTACGCTCTCAAATGAGACAGCAGCACCGAAGCTATTGCGTAGGTCATCACGAGCGATAGAGCCAAGCTTAATGACGCTGCCCTCTGGAAGCATCGCGCGAGGGCCCTGCACGATGCGTTTACAGAGCGCAAGCAGCACTCCATCGACTGCTTGATGCGTGTGCGCAACGACCAATACCCTTTTGTGCTCGGCGAAGAGGTGCGCGGCAAGTGCCCCAAGCGTTACCGTCTTACCGGTGCCGGCTGGACCCCAAATGTAATGCACATCGAGCCCAAGCGAACGACGGCATGCCTCCTGCTGATCTTCTGTAAGGTCAGAAGCTATCGTGGCTTTCGAATCAGCCATGGGCTTCCGAGTCGGCGCTAGTACAACCGCTCGCGCAAGCTCTCGATTAAAATTGGAAGGGGGATTGATACTACCAGCGAGAGCCTCAAGCATCTCTTCAGCTTTTCGCAGCACTGCGCCGTACTGCACCGCTGATTTTTGAGTAGCATCTTCTGCATCGGGAAGACTCCCGGCAGAAATTGGCACTTCAGAGGGTTGCGCATCGTACGCCGACCGCTCAAGCCGCACCCCCTCAAGAAGTCGGTGCACCAATTCTGAATCGCTGTGGATACTCATTCCGCGCTGAACCCTACCATACCCGTGTGTTAGTTAGTGATTAAAAAATGGGTCTATGGATGACTAATACCATCTTTTGGGCACTCTAGGTGGCTAAAACGACCGGAAATTGCCCAAACCATCGGCCTGCTAACTCATTTGATTAGATTAAAAAATACGCTACTCTTGTCTAATGCCTCAAGCAGAGAATGCCAAAGCTATACCTGTTGGCACCGGTGCCGGAAGTGTGACCAGTACTCAAGTCGCTACCGCGCAGGGTAGTTCTGCGCGATCGGCAGCAAACCTCTCGCTCCCTCCTCGAAGATCGCAACTAGGGCAGGGTGACTTACCCAGCGGTAGCCTATCAGCACGAGCTGAACCTTCACGAACAGTTGATGGTGGTGCACCAAAAGCGTGCTCCGCTACCCCGCGCCTCGCTGAACTTTTTGGAAGGGATACATCCGCCCCAGCTCCAACGCCCCATCCACTATCACCACATGCCCCTGTAGTAGAAACAGCAACTCACCGCCTAGCATCGGGCGGGCAACGACCGATTACTCGAGCGAAAGGTGGTGACCGAGACGGTGTCATCATCGGCATATCCGTAGGCGCACCTCCAGCTGACTCTCAGTATATTCGTCCAGAGCAGATTGGTTATTTTTTGGCTCCCGGTAAGATCGGCACTAACACCTCTTACACCCCAGCATCTACCCCCGCGGTGCCAGTAGTGGCTTCGGCTCGCATAGAGGCTCAGGTAGGACACCCGGCTGAATTGCAAGCCCTTCTGCAAAGCAGGAGCACTGTTGATGGCACACTACATCTTGAAAGCAGGGGTACGCTTGCAGCGAGAGCCACTCCAATCTCAACCCTCAAACAAGCCCTGCGTGAGTTAACCGCAGAGAAGGAAGATGCGCACGCACCGAGGGAGCTTCAATTAAAGGATCTAATCCCTGGAGTTGTTGCGGCTACTGGGTCCAGCAATCTTTATGTGCAGGATGCAGCTCGGTGCGTACTCGCTATCCTTAACGATTACTTACAGGGCATACCTGTTTGCCGCGAAGTGCTTCTTGATGCAGAGCGGCGCATCAACAGAGTCGAGAGGGGGGCGGGGACAGCACCCGCTGTAGGACGGGGTGTCCAATTGCCATCCAGATCGGACACGCCACTATTACACACCGACCTGACTCAACAGCCCCTCGGCCGTACACAACGGCTGCTCCAGCTTGGAAGGGAATCTCTTTCTATCGTCAATTCCCTCCACGGCATCCAAGAAAGCCAGGGTAGAAACCCAAAGTATACTCCCGAGCACCTGCTCTCGCGGGTAACTCAAGTGATGGCCGCAACCGTCGCGCGACACGTTACTGCACTCTCAAATCAACTCCGTAGTGAATCGCTATCGATTGCGCTCCACCTCACCGAGTTAAGCCGCTCGCTTTCAGCAATCGCCTCACGGCCCGGACGAGTTGACCTGCGTGCATTCTCTCTGCGACTTGAAGGCCTGCTGCTCGTTTTGAAGCTTCATATGCAGTTGCCGCGGCACCAAACTACACGCGAAGAGAGAGTTTCATCTTCAAGTGAGCTTTGTCAGCATATCTCTAATCACCTTGAATCGCTGTATGCTCATAGAACCGGTAGGCGCCCCGCAGCCCCCGGGTCGTTACCGGGCCAGAGCAGTGACAACCTCATAGAGAGCACACATCCCACTGCGGGACTCTTAGTAGAGCTTCTCGTAAGCGCTGCGCCCGGAGAACCTGACCACCAATCCCCGAACGCACGCTCAGCCGCCGAGCAACTCGCTATGATCCTAAGGGCAACATCCCTGTAGAGTATACTCTTCAAAAGTCGCACCTTACGCTGCCAAAGCCAAACAAACTTACTCATCTAATCAAGCACTTAGCTTATACTTCCTTTACCTTACACAGGATATCTTCAAAGCGCCAAAACCTGACTACCTGATGGTCAACGGAAACCTGGGGACCTCAGGAAAATCTCGCGCGCCCCTGTCTCTGGAGCGCTGAATAGGATAAGCTCGCCGGTCTGTATTTGGCAGTTATCACCATGACTAATCACATCATAGGTCTATCACACAGAGTTGGGTCGGTTGTTATCGACGCTGCTGCCCTGGAGGACACGTTCCAGCGGGATCCGGGCACGGTACAGAATGCCTGCGGAGTAACACGTCTGCACCACTTATCGCCTGATGAGGACCTGGTGTCACTCGGCGCAGAGGCAGCACTTGGAGCACTCAAGGATGCAGATGTACCGCTCAGTAGAGTTACTGGGATCTTCACCTCCTGCAATCCGACCACCGACTACCTCATTCCATCTCTTGCGCCGCTGATTGCTGCGAAGCTTGATCTTACGCACCTGCTGGCGCTCAATATCGGAATGGGATGCGCAGGGGGCGTTCAGGCTTTACAGGCCGCTCACAATCAGCTTGTGGCTGATACCGTGCGCGGAAAGGTGTCGTACTACCTGGTAGCAGTCGGCGACCACACAAGCCGCATGGTTAATCAGCAGAGCTGGAAGACAGCTATACTTTTTAGCGATGGTATCTCGGTTGCGGTTATGACTAACGATCCCGCACGTCGCGATGGCTTCATCGTTGAACGCGTTGCATCAGAGACCTACGCAGGTGAGAGCGTAACAGTCATCAACCTTCCTAATGTCCTGGCGCGCACGGAACCCGGTGAGCACGCAAGCTACATGCTGCAAATGCGAGGCAGGGGGGTGTTTGAGTTTGGAACCCGCATCGCCCCGCGCGTAAAAGCACTCAGCGAGCTTGAGAGCTTTGAGA
>JBIIHY010000028.1:0-14751 GCA_044235305.1 Bdellovibrionota bacterium | reverse complement strand
TCCGGTAGGGCGGATGCAAGAATCGTCGAGAGAAAAATAGTGAGCTGGTATACTGAAGCGCCGAGTGTGGCTGGAAGCATAAGCTTCAGGGTTTCCTTAACATCCCGATTAAAGATTCCGAAAGAGGGGCGTAAGGATAGTTTGGCTCTGGAGCATGCAGGGAGCTGGGTGATGATCTGCACAGCACCGCCGATTATCACAGATAGCGCGAGTAAGAGTGTTGCCGCTCTTGGCTCAAACGGTAGGGCACACAGGGCACCACCGATAAGGGTTATGTTCATGAATACTTGAGCCCAGGCTGAAGCGCCAAAAATCTGGAGCGAGCTAAGAGCCGAGTTGATCATCGCTATGAGGCTTACGCAGGCGATGTAGGGGAACATTATCTGCGTTAGTAAAACACACAGCTCAAATTTCTGTTGGTCTTGAGCAAAGCCCGGGGCGATGAGGCGCACTATCTCAGGTGCAAAAAGGATCCCCAGAATGCTGAGCGGGACGGTGATTGAGATTAAAAAGCCTGTTAGACGGCTAAAGGTTTCTTGTGCCGCGTCGTGGCTTTTGGCCAGCGAGCCGGTGAATACCGGTACAAAAGCAGAGGTCAAAGCTCCCTCTGCTAGGAAGCTCCGGAGCAGGTTTGGTATCCGAAAGGCTACGAAAAATACATCTGCAAAGAGTGAGGCTCCAAGGAGGCGCGCAACGAGTAGGTCTCTTGCAAAACCGAGCGCTCGGCTAAGGAGGGTGAGGCTTGAGGTTATGACTGTGCCACGTAGTAACAAAGGTGCCCCACTAAAGATGACCTGCCGTCACCGTTGTAAGCGGCTAACGAATCATAAAGCTACGCGCAACTCGGTAGAGGTCTGATGATAGATCTACACGGCGCGACTTTATGATTCCATCTGTCCCGGCCATCGACTCAAGTGGGATAAATCCCAACTTGTCAAAGTCTCGGGTGACCATAATTCCACTGTTTCCACCGAGCATGTGTTGAACCGCTCCGTACCCGAGGAACTTGGTGTACTCTATATCGAAAGAGATCGGGTCGCAGCACCGAAGTTCATAACCGATGTTCTTGGTTATCATGTGAACATCAAGGAGTGATTTCTTGAGCATCTCTTTGAGCGGCGGAATGAGCACATCGCCGAGCTCCACCTGCGAGTAGCGGATGCGCCCCATATCATCCCGAACGCACTTCTGTAGAGCCGAGTCTTGCCCGGGGTCGAGGCAGTCAAGGATACCCTCGGCCAGAATTATCACACCGTAGTTCTTACCCATCGAGATACGTTTGCGGATGGTCGAGTGCAGGATGCTTGCGATGTCGCTCGGTGTTGGAGAGAAGCCAGTAAACTCCTCGGGGATGAGGGTTGATGTGGCGCCTGCGGCAAGCCCTATTCCGAGAGCAAGGAATCCTGCTTTGCGACCCATCGTGGTAGCAAGGAACCACCTTCGACACGTCTTGGCGTCCTCTTGTAGGGTCTCTACGATCTTTGTTCCAGCGTGAAGAGCGGTTTCGAAACCGAAGCTCGGATACTTGTTAGGTAGAATGAGATCGTTGTCGATGGTTTTGGGCACATGCACAACGGATAGTTCGGCGTTAAGCTGCGATAGTTTGTGGCTGAGATACGCAGAGCCTTCACCGCCGATAACGATAAGCTTGTCTATGTTGTTCTGCTTTAGTCCTGAGAGGAGCTTATCCAGGTACGATTGATCTTTAATCGGATTGAAGCGGGAGGTTCCAAGGATGGATCCACCTTTGTTGTATATGTTGCCGACCATATCGCTGGTCAGGTTAATGACCGCGCCGGGTTCGCCAAGGGTGATATCACGAAAGCCATTTACGAGCCCCTTGACCGCATAGCCGCGGTTGTTCGCTTCGATGACACTGGCGCTAATTACTGAGTTTATCCCAGGAGCCGGGCCTCCGCTTACAACTATACCGAAGCACTTTCTCGAAGAGTCATTTCCGCTGTTCATGTGTAATTGCCGTTAACTTTCCCCTCTCTGGGAGTGTGTACAGGCTGGGAAGGTTATCACAGGTTCTGCGGCAGGCAAAATATCGGAAGGGGGTGGTGAGAGGAAGGGGAAAAGGGGAGGGATCTTGAAAAAGCACCCCCTCTCTTGCTTTTTCAGCGCAGAGAGGGGGGTCTCTTTCATTACTTCTTAGCTAACCATCGGTCGATGATGGTCTTAAAGTGACTAGCTGGGTAGGCGCCCTTGACGGCAACGCCGTTAACGAAGAATCCAGGGGTTCCTTGGATTCCGTTTTTCTGACCGAGCTCAGCATCCTCTTTGACCTGCTTAGCTGCAGCTTCAGATGCCATATCTTTCTTGAACTTCTCAACATCCAGCTTCATCTCTGCTGCGAGGGTGTTGTAGTACTCTGTTCCAAGTTTATCTTGGTTCTTAAAGAGCGCTTCGTGGTACTCCCAGAACTTGCCCTGTTGTTGAGCAGCCCACGATGCACGAGCTGCGGGCTCAGCCTCTTTGTGGAACTCAAGCGGGAAGTGTTTGAACACGACCTTTACGTCGTTTGGATACATCTTCTGAACTTCTTCCATCGTCTCATAGCCACGTCGGCAGTATGGGCACTGGAAATCAGAGAACTCAATGATCGTAACCTTTGCCTTAGCTGGCCCCTTTGCAGGGCTTTTTCCAGCGTCGATCTTCACTGGGTTCTTGAATTGGTTCTCTAGCTCTGCCTTTTGCTGAGCTTCTTGATTTTTCATCGCATCTTGCTGTTTCTTCTGGAAATATTTCTCCATAGAGTTGCCGATGTTTGCCATTCCGGCGTCGCTTTTAAGGTACTTCTCCATCGCGGCAGCAAAGTCTTTGTCAGAGACCTCTGCTGTTGCTGAAGAGCAGAAGCCGACTAAGGTCAGCGTGAGAAAATAAGAGGTGATTTTTGTATAGTTCATAACTGTAGTTTTTTTGGTTTTGTATAAAAGGCCCCGCAGTTAAACGAGACTCTGCTGGGAGATACCAGAAAACGCGTGGGTGGACAAATGGAAAGTATCATGGGGTGGTAAGAAAAGCATGGCGCTTTATCGCTGCTTCAGGTATCAAGACCGATTTAGAACTGTACATAAACAGGTTTGCGTATGGAGAAAAACATGCTTCTTTCAATCGTTTCAATTGCAGGCGTCTTTTTGGGGCTTGCTTCGGCCGCATCAGCCGAGAAGTTATCGGCGACTATAGAGACCAGTCAGGGTGCTATAGAGGTCGAGTTCACAACGGATAAGACCCCCGTCACGGTAGCTAATTTCGTTAACCTTGCTCAGCGCGGCTACTATGATGGAATAACTTTCCACCGCGTTATTAGCGGCTTTATGATTCAAGGTGGTGACCCAACCGGAACTGGGCGCGGAGGTCCAGGTTATCGGTTTGAAGATGAGTTCGATAGCTCTCTCAAGCACGACCGTCCCGGAACGCTCTCTATGGCTAATGCTGGTCCCGGGACAAACGGCAGCCAATTCTTCATCACTCATGTGCCAACCCCTCACCTTGATGGAATGCATTCAGTTTTTGGTTACGTAACATCAGGTCAGAAGGTTGTGGACTCAATTCGACAGGGTGACAAGATAGTGAAGATCACTGTTCACGGAGACACTTCAGCGCTCTTTGGTAATGCTAAGGTGAAAGAAAAAGTAACTGCTTGGAACTCAGTATTGGGCAACAAGTCGTAGGGATTTAATTCCCCCTTCACATCGGCTCAGTAGGCTCATGCAGTACGAGGTGCTGCATGAGCTTTTTTATTGCACAGCTACCGTTAAGTAGCTTGCTTAAGTGCCGCGATGCGCTTCTCAAGTGGCGGATGTGTCGAGAAGAGTACGCCTACGCCGCCTGAGATCTTGAGGGTGGCGAGAGCAGGAGCCTCGTCGTACCGACGCTGGTTGGACGCCAATCGCTCGAGGGCTGCGATCATGTCGTTCTTGCCGGCGTACTGAGCTCCGCCCCTATCTGCGCGGAATTCACGCCAGCGTGAAAAGCCGCATACTACAAGCATTCCAAGTAGTCCTAGTACCATCTCTAGTACCATGGTGACCGTGTATTGAATAGCGTAGCGACTCTCCTCACGGGCATTTTGAGACACAGCGAATGCAATCACTCGCGCAAAGAACATAACGAACGCGTTCACAATACCTTGGAGGAGCGTCATGGTAACCATGTCGCCGTTTGCAATGTGAGCTATCTCGTGACCTGCCACGCCTTCAACTTCGTTTCGGTTCATCGAGCGCAGCAGCCCCGTTGAGAAGGCTACTAGGGAATTTCTTCGAGATGGCCCCGTTGCGAAAGCATTCACTTCAGGGCTGTCGTAGATCGCAACCTCTGGGGTTCTCGGAAGGCCAGCTTTTCGTGAAAGATCCTCAACCATGAGTACGAGCCACGCCGCTTCAGGGGAGCTGCGGTCTATGACTTGAAGTCCCATGGTCCATTTGGCACTAACCTTCGATAGTGCAAGCGAAATAAGGGAGCCTGCCATACCCCAGATCAGACAAAATATGGCCAGTTGCTGGTAATCAATTCCAGCCGCTGTCATGTAGCGATTTACTCCCAATACGGTGAGTAGAATCGAGATTGTGATCATGACGAGGAAGTTTGTTGCAAGAAAAAGAAGTATGCGTTTCATAGCCCTCTATTCTAGTATCTCCCACCTCTTTGTAACAGGGGGTGGCGAATCAAACTACGGTTTGCTTTTTCGTGACTGGCGTGGGTTTTGTGCCGCCGCCTACTTCCTTGACTTTCTTAGATTTTTTTGTCTTGCCATAGGTACATCAATACGTTAGACCTTATCTGCTTAAGTTGACATCTTAAGTGGTAAGAACCGAGTAGTTTAAGCCAAGGAAGGCAGTGACCACATGTTAATTCTGACAAGGAAGCCAGGAGAGAGTCTCTATATAGGAGACAACGTCAAGGTCACGATAGTTGAGATTAAGGGCAATCAGATCCGTGTGGGCATTGATGCACCTGCGGAGCTTCGGATCTATCGAGAGGAGATCTATCGACAGATTCTTGAAGAGAACAAGAGTGCGGCTGCCGGAGTAGTGGCGAGCAGCGTCCTTGATGAGCTGTCGGGCGGTTGGAAGGGTGTTGGGCCGGGTGGCAAAGAATCAAAGCTCCCGAGGTCAACGAAAGCCCAGCCGATGAGACCAGCGTCGCAGCCCCCAGTCTTTGTGAAGCGAAAGAAGAAGCGCTTCGAGGACGAAGATGAGGGTGATGATAGTAAGAAATCTTCTTCTGAGGAGAACGGGCAAGAGTCATGAGCGAAGAGACAGGGGAAAATCAGGAGGTAATCACCTTCTCTAGTTCTCGCTTTGGCGAACTGCAAGTTCCTGCCGAGAGCGTCATAGAGTTCCCGTCCGGGGTGATAGGGTTTCCACATGCTACGCGGTACGTGATGCTTGAGCACAAGCCGCCATTTTCTTGGTTGCATGCCATTGACGATCCAAACCTAGCCTTCGTCGTGGTGGATGGTTTTGAGTTCGGTCAGCAGTTCGATGTTAAGCCCCCGATAGGTGATAAGGACTCAGATTTCAAAGAAGACGACGAGTTTGCGATCCTCATAATTGTAACTGTGCGGCCAGATCCGCGCATGACGACGGCAAATCTCAAGGCGCCAATATTTGTTAATATGCGCAATCGCAGAGGTATACAGGTCATCTTTGATGACTCGCGCTACTCAACTCGTTTCCCACTGTGGAGCGAAGAGAATCAGAATGCGCAGCCTGCCGAGGCTCAAGCAGCAGCTACTGAGGAGAAGAAGTAGTACTGCTCTCTTTCTTTCGTAGATCATACAGGTGCCACTTCCCCGTATTACCCACGAACGTCGCGGCAGGCAGTAGTTCCTTGGTTTCGGTTGCCTTGCCCTTTCTGACAGCTAGAAAGTCAACGTCTGTGTTCGTTAACTTTTCGGGACTAACGCCTACAACTCTTATCGGAGAGTGTGTAAGTAAATCCCGATAAAAGCTGGCTGAGAATGGGGGTGAGCCACGGAATCCCACAGTCACGCCTTCTTGATTTTGTGAATGATTCACTGCAAGCGCAAGGATTCGATGCGTGCTGCGCGAGTTGGAGAGGTGGTTGTCAAAGCAAAGGCTCGAAAGTCCGTATGCGAGGGCAGTATAAATACCGATCAGGCTTATAAGACGATCCGAGCTATGACGGTACAGACGCTGTTGTAGTACCACGAGCAACATGGCTGTGCCGACCGCAAAAGCGATAGCGGCGTTTGTTTTCTCGCCTTCAAACCAAAGCGAAATTATCGATCCCACGATTACAACGACGCTAAGAAAGATTGATACGCCAAATAGTAGCAGCTTCCCGGTGCGTTTTGACTCTTCCGTCTGAGAATCCCAATGATGCCACACGAGAGCTGCGAGGGCTGCGAAACCAGGTAGTACTGGTACCAGGTACGTGCCCGTGTATTGCGTGGCAAAAGTCAGTAGCGCCGGTGTTCCAAGGGTCCACAGTGCAAAGTAGGTGAGCCACGGATCGTTGAGCCAGCTCTTTCGTTGTGCGGAGGAGGATGCTTGCTTAAAAAAGCGCACACTCATTGCCAGAACTATTAGAATCCATGGAAAGAGGGCAGGGATCATCATGAGCCATGCTGTGCCTGGGGGCTGTACGTGTCCGGTGCCGTACTTGTCGCCGTATTCAGGATTGGTAAATCGCTCGTAGTTCTCGGTAATCAGAAAGTACTCAAGGAACCCGGGATTTCGTAGCTCTGCCCATAGATACCATGGGATTACTAGAGCGATCATAATGGACACACCAGACACCCAGGGGATGTGAGTAATCTGCAAGGGCCAGGTGCCAGTCAGATATCTGCGCAGTAAGCTCCAGGGAACGATTGTCAGTGCTGCAAGTACGATGGCGAGGGGACCCTTCACGAGAACGCCGAGCGCCAGCCCCACAAAGAGAAGATACCCCCACAGCTTTGAGCGCTCCGCTAGCGCAAACGAAACCAGTGCCAGCGTAATTCCAAGAGTTAAAGTTACATCTAGCACTACACCGCCACTAAGGAAGAAGAAGAGGGTGCTGCAGGCGAGAATCAGGGCTGCAACGAATCCTGCCGGACCTCCAAGAATCGCTTTCCCCAGGATGCCAATTAAAAGGCAGGTGGCTGCGCCGCTAATGACTCCCGGAAGTCGGGCACTCGCGTTTCCAACCCCAAAAATCAGGTAGCTTGTTTGTATCAACCAGAAGTGTAGCGGAGGCTTTCCGAGGTATGGCTCGGCATTCCCTTTGTATATCAACCACGGTGTTACCCAGTCATCTCTTTCTAGCATCAATTTGGCGACTGTGGCGTATCGCCCCTCAGTTGTATCCACTAAATCCGGGATGCCAAGTGTTACAAGGCGCACAAGTAGAACAACGATTAAAGCAGTTGTGAGCGAGCGTGTGCTGGGTTGAAAAGAGGGGTAAGTCTTTGATGATTGGTTCACAGGGCCCTTCAATAGAGCGATAGTTGCGTTTCTTTGTAATGGTCCGACCGCCGAGAATAGTACCTTTGCGGTGTTGGTTTGGAAAGAGCTGGGGGTAGAAACCTTGTTAAAGAATCTCAGCCGCAGCAGATTTTTAAGCACCTTAAACCCTTCCTATCATCCTAAGGGTATAGTCTTTGAAAGCCTTCTCCCGTGTAGGGAAACCTAAATTGGACAGCAAAACTCTGCGCCGGCTTCAAGCAATGTGAGGTATGGAACTGTTATTGCGCCTTAAATCTATGCTCGTTGCCGCCCCTCTCATCCTTGTTCTAAGTGGGTGTTTCCGCGTGTCTGGAAACTCCTTCTATGAGGGACCACCGGAGCGCCCGCATTTGATGGATGAGTACTACACCCCGGAGCGCTCATATTCAGGTTTTCGCGAGGAGATAGAACAGGTAACTGATGCATACACTCACAAGCGTATTACGATCGACTCATATGCTGGGCCGATCCAGGTAGACTACTTTCAGGGTAAGGTGCAAAGCGATTCTCTGGTGCTTGTTTTCCCAGTTTTGGGCGGGAAGAACTTTATAGAGAAGCACATGGCGCGTTACTTTGTTGAGTCAGGATTCGATGCTGCGATCGTCAATCGCAGTAATGAATTTAAAGACCCGCTGCTCTTCGACCAGCTTGAAGCCGTTTTTCGTCTCAATATCATCCGTGATCGGTTGGCTATAAGTTTCTTTGAAACTGAGTATGGGAAGCGGCAATTTGGAACTTTTGGAATAAGTCGGGGAGCAATCAATGTAGCGTTGACAGCGGGAGTTGACTCGCGGTTGCGTTACAATGTGCTTGTAATGGGGGGAACAGACCTGGTGGACCTCTTTCGGGATTCGAATCAAGCGCGGATTGAGAAGTACATAAAAAGTGTAAGTGCGCACAAAGGGTTCTCTGAGGAGGAATTCTTTCAGGCGCTGAAGCAGCAATTAAAAACTGACCCCAAGAATACGGCTCACTACCTCGACTCCAAAAACACCCTTCTCATTCTTGGTATCTTCGACAAGACGGTTCCATTTAGCTACGGTATGCGGTTGCGTGAGCAGATTGGGCGGCCGGAGACTGTTTTCCTCTTCGCTGATCACTATCTTGGGCTCCTCTTTACGCAGACTGTTTCTTTGCTGCCTCCGAGCAAGGAAAAGACAGGGCTTTTTCCGTTTCCGTATGTCGAGCAAGAAGCGGTCTCTTTCTATAAACGATCCTTTGGTGACGGGTTTAACTGGAAGTTGCTTCCTTTTCGAATTCTTCAGTTTCCGTTCAATTTGATGGCTGAAGGAGTTGCTGAGGTAGGGTCGGCCTTGGAGTGGCTGTGGGAGGGTAGCGAGGTTGAGTCGACGCCGTCTGACGGTCATGACACCTGGAAGGCTGCGCTTAACCGGAAAGACTCAGAGTTACGCTTCAACAACTAGCTGCCCGTTCTCTTCAGGGTAGCCTGGGATGTCTGCAAATTGATCGTTCGGGTCTGGTAAGAAGAGGTGAGGGGTCTGCTTAATAGAGATATCTTCTTTCCCCGTAAGTAACCAGTTCGAGTTCTTCGACGGCTCAGTGTCGGCTACGCAGGTACTGATCCAACCTCTATCTTTCTCGTTGAGATAAAGCTCTCCGGGGAGCGCAATACGCGGCGAGCTGGTCTCCTCGAGGAAATACCTGAGCCAAATATCTGTCGCACAGTAAAGGTATTCCAGGGAGTTGCTACGCGGTACTAAAATTGATGGACGCGTTCCTTCATATAGAGGAGTAAGTGATGAAGAGCGGAAGCCGCTGTATTGCAAAAGAAGGATTCCGTTCTGGGCTGAGGTGCAACCCCACTCGCTGCACTCGTATTCCTCGTCAGGAAGGGCAAGTTGTGAGCGTTCAATATGTTTCATGTATCGCCCAAATCCTTCCGGGTCCTGGTGCAGAAACGGTAGTGTTCCTAACCATCGATACGTTCCCGCGAGGAGCCCATGTAGTTGGCCTATGGGAGTCAGGAAGCTACCGATACTCCAGCCAAGGTTTACTCCGAGCTGAAGCCGCTTAACCACTTCGTTAAATCCGTTGGGGTCGCACGTCACGCGGGCGCGCTTCACGGTAAATATCAGTCCTGAAAGGAATGCATGCTCGGTAGCCGAATAGGCGTCGAGAAAATTAGGGGTCGAGAAGGGGCGTTTTAAGCCTTGGAAGCAATCTGGCTTGAAAAGCATTATGCTGTAGTAATAGGGAGCTTTGAAGGAGTCGCTGTGAAGTAGTCGGACGAGTATTATGGGGGTAAGAAGCTTGCTCTTGAATTCTGCTTGGCTGAACTCGGAGGTGAGGAGTCTTATTACTCCCGAGATCGGAGACGGTAAAATCCCGAAAGCCTGAACAAGCTGACGCGATTTCTCCCATAAATGGGTTTCGTTCGGCGGGTCGTTTCCGACGTTTAAGTCAGGGATCTTGTCATCCATACTACGTGCACTATCCTCAAAGACTCCGGTCGACCGGTAAACGCGGTCTCTTTAGGTTCCAGCGCCCACAATTGGGTAAGTATCCAGGGTCTGCTTAGAACCCTTGATTCCCCTACGAGGATCACTTAGCCAGGCGGGGCGGTGCAAGTTCTCGCAAAGCCTTGTTAAGGTCAAAAAACGAGTATGGTTGCTCGGCAGCCCGCTCTGTGGGGCTCTTTGCGTTGTTCACCCATAGCTGTAATCCGCGCGGCTCGTACACTACATTTTGAAAGTTTGAAGGCATCGCGATGTAAGGAATTACTTCCCTCATTATGTTTTCGGGAGTTAGCGATCCCCGTTTCTGTGAGAGGCTCTCGCTCATCTTGTCGCTGTAATGTCCGCCGTAAACGATATTACTGATCGCAGGAAAGGAGTGCTTGTTGTCTTTGAGATCCTCACCTGGTTTGTGGACCTCAAAGCGAGTGCGATCGCGGATGTAAAGCTCGGCATCGTAGTTCTTTCCATCGCTCATCAGGAATACAAACGAGTTTGTTCCAGGAGTTCCTTGGATGCGAGCGCGAACCTCGCTGAGATTACTGGTGTAGGAGAGAATATCTCTCAGCAAGAAGGGCATCGGCTGACCGCGCATGGTTTCTCCCTCTGGATCGCCGTATCCCATCTCTCCGAGAGTTATACCTTGCGCGTTAATGCCGGAGACAGCGCCCAGGAATCCCACCCATCCCACGTTGGCCGAAGGGATACCTTGATCGGGTATTGATACAGTTATGAGGGGGTACTCGTGTAGTTTGGAAAGTTTATGGAGACCCCAATCGAGTATGCGCACAGTGTACATTTTGCCGTCCGCTGTTGCTGTACCGTTTGCTGCAAAGTTGCTGCACGAGGTCCCGTAAACCCCTTCCATCATATCTTTGATAACTTTCTTGAGCTTCTTCTTTCCACCCCATTCAGTAATCTCAGGTAATGCGTGGATCCCGTGCACTACCTTAAGCGGAATACGTGCCCCGTGAGCTAGGCCGTGCATCTCATCGATATACTCCTGCGGAATAAAAGGGCGCTGACGTTCGTAGCTCTCTTCGAGTAGCTCTTCATAACGGAATTTGTTTAGCACCTTCTTGTACATGGTGAGCAGGTTGTCGCGCACCTCTTCGCGCAGTAGTGCGCCGTGCTGATAGCCGCGCTCATATGCGGTGCCAGAGACAAAAAGTACGCGCACTCGACCATCTTCTGTCCAGCCGACTTTACCCTTCGATACGATCGCTCGTTCCTGCTCGACAGACTGTATTACGTCGCTGCGGATTAGGAAGTGGTCAGCATCAATTCGCCAAAATCCACATGCGCTAGTCAGTGTTGAGATGATAACGAGCGAAAGAAGATTAAAAGCGGTCCGCATGGTGTCCTCTGAAATTTCGAAGTCTAGCCGTGTAGTGCCCCTAACGTAGGGTACCACGCAGCAGTCATATCGACACCCAATTAGATGCACATCAGGCCCAAATGTGTGGAGAGGTTATGTAATAAAGATTTCATCTACCATGGCCAAGACATCTCGGGTTTCAACAATACGAAGGTTCTCATCCCACGGAACTTTAATGCCCGCTGTTTTACCTATTAGAACGCGCGCTCCCAGTGGAATGCCGCTTACGTTGGTTTCCTCCTCTGAGCGTGAATCAACGGCGCTAGCAACTTCAACCACCTCTGCTAAGACGCTATCTTGAAGGGCTTCTTTGGCACCTTCGGGCAGGTATAGTCCGCCATCGCTTACGTTAGAATCCTTAAGAATTCGCGCAACAACGCGCAAACCAAGGGGGTGCACCTTTCTTATTCTTTTAGAGTCCATAGGTGGACAATCCTGTGTGGTAGCAAACCGAGTTATAACAAATCCGAGTGTAACGCCCGTGTCTATCGACGTACAATGGCCATGGGAATATCACCCGACAAACTTATTCTGTAAAATATATTACTTGGACCCTTTTCTCGATAGGGTGACTCTAAGTAAATAGTAATTACCAGTTTTTCTAATTCAGGGAGCCTACCATGTCCGAGACCGCAGAGCTCAAACTCGCCGGCCAAACCATCGAATTGCCGGTCGTAGTCGGAAGCGAGAACGAGAAAGCTATTGATGTTTCAAATCTGCGCGCTAAGACAGGTTACGTGACGCTTGATAATGGTTACATGAATACTGGTGCGTGCTCTAGTGCAATCACCTTTATTGACGGTGATAAGGGGATCCTTCGTTACCGCGGTATTCCGATTGAGGTGCTGGCTGAGAAGTCGTCGTTTCTTGAAACTGCCTATCTATTGATTGAAGGTAAACTTCCAAATCAGAATCAGCTCGATCGTTTTACGGATCGGGTTCGTCGCCACACCATGATCCATGAAGACATTAAGCGTTTCTACGATGGATTTCCTCGTGATGCGCATCCGATGGCGATACTTGCATCAGTTGTGTCATCGCTGTCCACCTTCTACCAGCATGAGGAAGCGAGGCCTGAGGCAGAACAGCTCGACCTCAATTCAGTACGCCTCTTGGCTAAGTTGCCGACGATCGCCGCCGGTGCGTACAAGAAGTCTATTGGGCAGCCGTTCATGTATCCGCAGAACCACATGAGCTACTGTGAGAATTTCTTGCACATGATGTTTTCAACACCGGCGGAGCACTACGAGGTTGATCCGTTAATGACTGAGATACTCAATCTGCTGCTTATACTACATGCAGATCACGAGCAGAACTGCTCAACGTCTACAGTTCGAATGGTTGGTAGCAGCAAAGCTAATCTCTTTGCGGCTATCACTGCTGGTATTTGCGCTCTGTGGGGACCGCGTCACGGAGGAGCTAATGAAGAAGTGATTGATATGCTCACCCAGATGAAGCAAGAAGGGGGGAAAGTTCAGAAGTACATCGATCAGGCGAAGGACAAAAACAGTAAGTTTAAGCTCATGGGCTTCGGTCATCGCGTGTACAAGAACTTTGATCCGCGCGCTAAGATTATCAAAGCCGCGTGCGATAAGTTGTTGGTCAAGATGAAGATTAGCGATCCGCTCCTTGATATCGCGCATGAGCTAGAGGAGGCGGCGCTCAAGGATTCGTACTTTGTTGAGCGCAAGCTCTATCCAAACGTGGATTTCTACAGTGGTATAATCTACAAGGCGATGGGTATACCGACGCGAGCGTTCACCGTTATGTTTGCGCTTGGGCGCCTTCCTGGATGGATTGCGCACTTTAAAGAGTATAACGAAGAGCCAGGTAATAAGATTAATCGCCCACGACAGGTCTACGTCGGACCAACCGTTTCTCCGTTTATTCCGATGAGTGAGCGTTCGTAACAAGCTCGCATGGGTGTTGTTGCGGCTATCCTTGGTGCGCTTACGAGCTCTGCCAAGGATCTTGTTAGTAAATCGGTGGCTGGTCAGGTCCAGCCAGACCTTTCGACTTTTGCGTCATTTCTCTTTGCGCTGCCATTCTATGCCGCTATCTACATAGTTTTGGCGTTGTATGGCGAGGAGCAAAGAGATTGTTCTTCGACGTTTCTGATGCTTGTTCTTCTGAGAGGACTTTCAGACGTAGTTGCTGAAGGGTGTAAGATGCGAGCGCTTGAAAAGGGTGACGTTTCACTTGTTTCAAGTTTGCTATCGCTCTCTCCTCTGGTGCTTGTGATTGTGTCACCCGTCGTGACAGGGGACCCTGTTCACCGACATGAGTTGTTTGGCCTCCTGTTGATGGTGCTTGGCAGTTTAGTGATGGTAAGGCGTGATAAGCAGAGCGGCAGGATAGATCAGAAGAGCGCCGTGATTTATGCGGTGGTTGGCTCTGTAGCTTTTGCGATGAACTCAGCGCTTGATCGTTTAGCCGTTAGTCATGCAGGGCCGATAGCATCTGCATTTTCAGTTACCCTGTGCGCGTGTATTTTGACCGCTCCGGTATTGTTGAGAGTACCGCGTGCAGCCGCTCAGCTGGGTGCCTATCATCGTCCGTTTTTTGTTCGAGGTTTATTTGAGACCGTCTTCATGGTGGCGAAGATGGCGGCGCTTGTTGCGTTGCCTGCGCACGTAGTTGTCGGGCTGATGCGCATCTCGTTGCTTCTGACTGTTCTTTTCGGGGGGGCTATTTTCAGGGAGGAACACAGGCTGCGGCGCTTCATCGGGGCAGCGCTGATGTATGCTGGTTTGGTTGTGTTGCTTTATCCGCTGGCTTACTTCGCAGGAAACTAAGGTTGGGGTGTCTTGGGGCACCAGGGGTCAGAGCTCTCAGGGCCAGACTGACGGTAATTGCCTGCTGCTCCAACCCAACAATGCCTGCTGCTCCAACCCAACAACGCATTGTAGTTATTTTGTTGCCTGCTGAAATTGCCTGCTGCTCCAACCCAACAACGCATTGTAGTTGTAGTGCTGGGTTGCTTCTCGTCTCTGAAGTCCCTATTTCCCAGAATTGCCTGCTGCTCCAACCCAACAACGAGAATTGCCTGCTGCTCCAACCCAACAACGAATTGTAGTTGTATAAATTGCCTGCTGATTCAACCCAACAACGCATTGTAGTTGTAGTGCTGGGTTGCTTCTCGTCTCTGAAGTCCCTATTTCCCAGTCTCTGAAGTCCCTATTTCCCAGAAAATCAGGTCAGTTTTTCCCGTTTCTGGAATTTATATGACGGTCTCCAGGCCGTTGTTGTGTCCGCTTCCTTACCCAAGTCGTACGGATGCGGTTTGTTTTAGAAAACAACCGGTCCTCTATCTTACGAAGGCTTCTCAGATTTGAATTAGTAGTGGTCACCCCAACGCCGAGGCCAAGGGTCTCATAGGCGGCTTGAACATGCCGGGAGGCCAGTTGCGGAGAACTCCCCTTAGGGCATCCCGGTAATATTG
>JBIIHY010000278.1:0-4707 GCA_044235305.1 Bdellovibrionota bacterium | reverse complement strand
GCTCTGAGACGAAAGGACTTAGAGCAAAAAATGGAGCGAGGATAAACGCGTACAATATCGTGTTAGTGATAAAATAAATGTAGTCGACGATAGCTGAACGATGCGTGTACACTGACCGAGGAAAGAGTCGGGCAAAAAGATTTGTTGGGTGCCCCTCTTCCCGACCTGGCAGCGAACTACGATGAAACACGATGGCCAGAATAAAACTTGTGACGAGATAGAGCCAAAACGTGCGGTTTGACGGCAGCGTAAAGTAGCCGAGCGGGGCCTTAAAAATTTCGATAATTTCTGAGAAGCTCATGACTAACGATAAGTGTACACTGTTGGCTGTTATATTTCGATACGGAATCGCTGCTTGTATAGGTGCTGCCGTGGTGTTGCTCGCTAAACCACTCCGTTGCTCTGCACCACTAGGCGGGGTTGCCCCGCTCTCTGTAACTACCGCGGCTGAACAGCTCCCCGAACTAAACGAAACGAACCCTCTACCAACCACAACGAGCGTACAACTTGAGGAGCTTACCTGGATGGAGGTGCGCGACAGGGTACGAAACGGCTATAGACGCGTCATCGTTCCTACAGGCGGCATCGAACAAAACGGGCCATTTGTTGGGTTAAACAAACACGACCTAATCGTTAAAGAGGTTGCGCGTCGAGCTGCTAATCTAGTACCTGGAACCCTTGTTGCACCTGTTGTTTCATTTGTCCCGGAAGGCAACATCTCCCCTCCCTCGGGACATATGCGCTATCCCGGGACCATATCGGTTACCGAAGAGACGTTCGTGACGCTACTATGCGATATAACAAAAAGCCTTGCGGTCCATGGCTTCACAGAAATTGTGTTAATTGGGGACAGTGGAGATAGTCAGCCTGGCCTTGCAAAGGCTGCTGCCAAACTGCGGGCCCTCAGCAGTATGGGGGCTGAGGTTCGATTTGAGGGGGAATTTTACAATTATGACAGTGTGCGTGCGCTGCTCAAAGAGCGGGGTATCCTCGAGCAACCCGAGCCCTTTCACGAAGAGTTGGTGTTCTCTCTCCAGCTTCTAGCAATCCAGCCGTCCGCAATTCGATACGAAGAACGAATTAAAGCGGGTCGGTCTAGTCTTGGAGGGATATCGCTTCTTTCTCGGGAGCGGCTTACGGCGATCGGGGAAGAGATCCTGAACTACCGCGCTAAGGTTCTCGCAGATGTGATTCAACAGAAGCCTCCACTATAGAACCCCAGAGTTTTCATGCTCTCAATCCGCTGAGATCTGTAAGCAGTAGTCGCCCTCAGCAAATCGTGGCCAAGGTGGTGATAGAGTTGAATTTATCGCCCTGGCATGGCGCCTAGGATGAGGTTTGCAACTCTCTTTAAATACCGCTACTCTTTAGAAAATGATAAACCGGGCTACTGTCTATTAATTACTAGAGCGCTTGTATGGGTCGTATTTTTGAAAAACGCAAAGACCGCATGTTTGCACGGTGGTCTAAGACTGCCAAGGCATTCACCAAACTCGGCAAAGAAATTGCCATCTCCGTAAAGCTAGCGGGCACCGATCCGAATTCAAACCCTCGGCTCAGGATGGCAATCCAGACCGCGCGCTCTCTCAACATGCCAAAAGATCGAATTGAGGCCGCAATTAAGCGCGCTTCATCGAAAGACCAAGCTGACCTTGCAGAGGTGACCTACGAGGGATATGCTCCGTACGGTGTAGCCATCGTAGTTGAATCAGCAACCGATAATGCGACCCGTACCGTAGCAAACGTGCGCAACTACATCACCAAGCACGGTGGTAACCTTGCTACCTCAGGAGCGCTTGATTTTGTTTTTGAGCGCAAAGGAGTTTTTAAAATCGCTCAACCACAGGGAGATCTTGACGAACTAGAACTTGAGCTAATCGATCACGGACTTGAGGAGATCTTTGAAGCAGAGGATGGACTCCTCATTTACTCGAACTTCAAGCAGTTCAGCGATATGCAAAAAGCCCTTGAATCGCACAACTGCGAGGTAAAGAGCGCAACCCTTCAACGTCTCCCTACAAGCTACGTCAAAGTATCGCCCGAGCAGGAAGCAGAGATCCAAAAGCTTATTGAGAAGCTTGAGGAGGATGACGACGTGCAGTCAGTCTTCCACAACATGCAATCGAATGAGGATTAGAGGACCCCTGCGATGGGGACAACGACATGCCTTAGAAGCGTGACAGATGACTGAACCAAAGAAGGCGGCGTTGTCAGTGCTCCTCTGTGTACTCCTTGCTCTTACGGCAGGAGTTGCTTTTGTAACGACTCTTGAAAGCTACTTTCCTCTGGGAGCACCCGGAACAGCCGACTACGTCCAGTACTGGTCGGCGTATCGCGCGCTTCAGCAGGGTTTAAATCCTTACGATGGCCTGGTGTTGCATGAAATACAACGGTCCGTTGGTCAACTGCCTGATACGACCACACTAATGTGGAATCCTCCGTGGACGTGCCTCTTCCTGGCACCTTTTCTCGTCCTCCCCTTTAGTGCAAGCGCTGCTTTGTGGTTTCTCCTCTCATTAACACTTCTATTCCTGATATCGTGTGCCGCTCTTCCCCTATTCCCCGGTCAGCAGCGCCTCCCTCGCAGCATTGCCGTATTGAGCTGCCTACTCTTTTATCCCGTGATTGAGTGCCTTTCGTGGGGACAACTGAGCATCTTTATTACAGCCGCATCTGCTCTCACTATGTGTCTGCTGCAAAGGGGCCACTACGCTGCCGCTGGAATCAGCGTGCTGCCATTATCTCTCAAGCCTCACCTTTTTTTTCTATTCGCTCCCCTGATGACACTCATGCTGTATAGACTGCCTAAATCCGAACGTCGTGCTCTTCTCTTGGCTGCAGCCTTAGGGATGCTAGCAACAGTTATAGCAACCGAAGCATTATGGCCTGGGTCTTTGGGAGCCTGGGTAAATTCATTTCAACACACACCGAGAGGGCCTGGCGCAGTGCCTGCCCAACAGTGGATGACAGCGACTCTCACAACCCTACTCCGCTCTCTTCTAGTTAATTCTGATAACACTTCACCCGCCTGGCCCCTCATGGTTGTGCCCAGCGCAACATTCGCGGTCATGTGTGCGTGGGTATTTACAAACCGCAGAAACATATCTGCATCACCAAACCTCTTTCTACACATCCTCTGCATGTCGCTACTGTTTGGAAATTACGGCTGGCTCTATGATCAGTCACTCCTGGTACTGTGTCAGCTCTCAGTTGTATGCACTGCCTACAAGGCAACAAGAGCGCTAACACGGGGCGCACTAATTGGCGGCTTAGTAGCGATATTCTGTGCGGCGGTGCTGTGTAGAATCTATGGCGATCCACCCGCGCAACACCATTACACGTGGATCCCTGCGGCTATGCTTCTGCTTATGTGGCTGAGTCAGCGACTTACAAAAGGTCACTCAGAGCCTCTCGGTCAAGCTCCCCATCACCTATATGGGTCACCGGACCCCTCATAGTTAGTTCAAAAGTGCTACTGACGTTAATCGATAGCGCACCCCCTGGCATCTTCACTGTGACATCCTGATCGATGAGACCCAATCGATAAGCTACCGCAGTTGCCGCACAGCTACTACTTCCAGACGCTAATGTGTACCCTGCGCCACGCTCCCATATCTCTATTTGGATGGTCTTACGATCAATAACGCGCAGAAGCTGTACATTAGTTCGCTCTGGAAAAAGCGCGTGTGTTTCTATGTGAGGTCCGATACGCTGAGCTTCAGATGCTGTAACTGGAGCATCGAGCACAGTACAGTGCGGATTACCAATCGATGAAGCACAAAAAGTATATTCCCGTCCTAGAATTTCAAACTTCTCACCTAATACCTCGCGCTCAGAACCAGTGACGGGAATCTTGGAGCTTAAAAAGCTCACTCGTCCCATATCTACGGTAACCTCTCTTCCGTCGGAAGCAACACAGGCTGAAACCAGCCCACCCTTTGTCTGAACATGAAACTCGTCTGCTTTTACCAAACCCTGGTCCCATAGGTAACGAGCAAAGATTCGCAAACCGTTACCACTCTTCTCAGCTTCAGAGCCATCAGGATTAAATATTCGAAGGTAAAACTTCCCATCCTGCTCGGGCTCATGGAGAAGGATACCATCTGAGCCGATTCCAAAGTGACGGTGACAAATACGTTCGACGACCACAGGTTGTAGTAGTGGCGCAAGCTGCGCTGACTGCATAACTATGTAGTCATTACCTAAAGCATGATATCGGAAGAACTTCATCTTATAAGCACCCCTTGATCGCGAGAGAGATTAGAAGCATTGTGATAACATCAGGGTTTTAGCACAACATCACCAATTCCTGTATACTTCAACCATGACAAACTCGTCCCTCGCCACGCGTAACTATGAGAGCTGTGAATGCAAATACTTCGCCATAGGCGTGTGTTCATCGTGCACTCTGCTTGGAAACGCCGTAGGCGAGCGCCTTGCCAGCAAAGTGGCACGTGTCAGTGAGGCCTTTTCAGCCATTAATCTACCAACTGACTGCTTGCAAACCGACATCGTGATTCCTTCGCATCCATGGGGGTCTCGAAACAAAGTAAAGCTAAGCACGACCGGCACCATAGCAGCGCCTATTATTGGAATAGTTCGTTCCGATCTCTCTAGCGTTGACCTTAGTGATTGCTCACTAATGACCGATCCATGCAAACGCTTTGTTGCTGATTTACCCAACTTTATCGCTGCAGCGAGCCTCCC
>JBIIHY010000277.1:0-4725 GCA_044235305.1 Bdellovibrionota bacterium | reverse complement strand
CAAAGTTTTTATAGCAACAAAAACGCCGGGGGTTCCAAGGGGCGTCCGCCCCTGGCCGTCATCCAAATCTTGGCGGGGCCGTAACCTGAATCTTGGCTCTGCCAAGTTCAGGTAGGCGGATAAAAACGCCAGGTTTGGGTAGGAACAAAAACGCCCGGGGGTTCCAAGGGGCGTCCGCCCCTGGCCGTCATCCAAATCCTGGCTCCGCCAGGTTTGGATAGGAACAAAAACGAATGGGCCAGGGTAGACTCGAACTACCGACCTCACGCTTATCAGGCGTGTACTCTAACCAGCTGAGCTACTGGCCCTTAATTTGTGAGGGGGCAAAATAGTGGTAACCAGCGGAAGTGTCAAGGGAAGCGAGGAAAAGCTGCACAACTACCTACGATCCCCCTTGCGGATTAACCCTTTACCCCTAATTATAGTTATTAAGGTGCATTTTTGGACCAAAACGCTACGTCCAAGCCTCTTAATAAGATATGAGCCCGGTATTACTACTTAGCTCCTCTTACGAACCCCTGCGGATCATCTCGTGGCAGAACGCCGTCTGCATGTTCTTCCTTGGAAAAGTCGAAATTGTTGAGGAATACGACCACGATATCCGCTCGGTTTCGGTTGCAATTAAGGCCCCGGCTGTCGTGCGATTGCTGCGATATTTTCGTGCCGGACGGAAGTCTCCCCCACTTTCGCGCGCCAATCTGTTAGCTAGAGATAACTTTACCTGTCAGTATTGCGCGAAAGAGTTGACATCCAAGGAGGCAACCCTTGATCATGTCGTGCCGCGCAGCCAGGGTGGAAGAACTACCTGGGAAAACATAGTCTGTGCGTGCGCTACGTGTAATCGCAAAAAGGGTGGCAGAACTCCGAAAGAGGCGCATATGAAGCTTCTTTCAAAGCCGATAAAACCGGATTGGCTCCCGGTACTGCACATTAAGCTTCATGGAAACATCCCCTCCTCATGGAACCTCTTCCTGCAACCGGCTTCGAAGCCGGGAAGAATCTGAACGCGCGCTCGCTGCACTTGCAGCGGGTCATGCTGTAGCAACACTTAAGGGAGTCCTCGCACCGTGCGAGCTCTACATCGTTGGAGGCGCTGTGCGTGATGTGTGTTGCGGCGTTGAAGTCACGGACCTCGACCTTGCAACAAACCTCTCTGCAGCCGAGATCAAAGCACGGTGTGACGCACACAAGATAAAGATCGTTGAAACAGGGATTCAACACGGCACGGTGCTCGCCGTCGTTGATGGCACCCACGTTGAGATAACTACCTACCGACAACCAAGCGAACGCGAGCGCCACACAACAGCGCCTGATATCACAACCGATCTTTCAGGACGAGACTTTACGATCAATGCTCTAGCGTTTGACACGCATACCAACTCACTTCTTGACCCCTTTGGTGGGCTTAAAGACATCGAGCAGAGCACGCTGCGTGCAGTTGGTGACCCCACCCGGCGCTTCACTGAAGATCCGCACCGAGTGTTACGCATGGTGCGCTTCGGAGACGCGCAGGGGCGTACGATTGAAGCAGCTACCCTAAACGCTGCAGTTGCAACAGTACCGCTCTTAGCGCGCGTGAGTGCAGAGCGCATACGATCAGAGCTTGAAAAGATTCTTCTCAGTGCAGCACCCGATGCGGGTGTGCGCTTGCTGAACACTATTGGCGCGCTGCCATACACCATCCCAGAGCTCATCCCTGCTGTTGGATTTGAGCAGAACCGATTTCACATCCACGATGTCTTTGAGCACACCCTGTGGGTCTTGAAGCGCGCGCCTGCGGATAAGGTGCTACGCTGGGCAGCTATCTTTCACGATGTTGGCAAGCCACATACCCTAAGCGTTGACGCCGATGGTAACCGGCACTTCTATCTGCACGAGCTGCGCAGCGAAGACCTCTCGAAGGTGCGCCTTGAAGCGCTTAAATTCTCTCACCGCGATCAAACTGCGATCACAACTATCGTGCGCCATCATATGCGCCCACTTGATTGCGGGCCGTCGGGTGTTCGGCGATTGATGCGTGACCTCGGAAGTGAACTCCCGCGCTGGAGACAGTTTAAAGAGGCAGATGCACCGCCAACGATGCCGACTGAAGATTTTATAGCGATAACTCGCCGCTTCGATGAGCTCCTTGCTGCCGAGCAGGTGCGCGCTGCAGGACCTGCGTACGGAAAGCTCGCTGTGACTGGAGATGACCTTAAGAAGATAGGCCTACAGCCCGGAAAAGAGATGGGGCGAATATTAAAAGAGCTTGAGGAAGTAGTGCTCGATAATCCAGCCGCCAACACCTTCGACACGTTGGTCGCCGAGGCGAAGAAGAGAATTCGGCTTTAGCTTCAACCTAATCCCTTTTGTTAGAAGATTATTTTTCTCTTCCTTCGTGCGCGCCGCGCGTTACTATGCCAATTGTGAGTTTGGAATTACCGTAAATCTAGAAAACGGACGCCACATTGAAACACCACCACCACGACGCAGCTATAGCTCAACTAGATTTAACTCAACTAGCCAAGCCTGTGCGACCCAGTGTTGATATACCACTTGAAATTGAGGCCAAATTTCTCGTCCCGGCAGGGGTAGCTCGAGAGCTGGCTAAAAACAAAGAGAGCGTACAAATTACAACGCACTACTTCTCTTCAGACTCAATCCCTTGGCTTATTAAGCGGCATCGCATTAGAGATACCGAGAACGATCACCACCTGCTCACCACAGCTCGTTTAAGAATGATAAAGGGCGATGAGGTAGTGTACCACCTCGATTTTAAGGGCCGGAAGCTCAACCTCGGTCAGGGTGTAGTTGGCCGTCCAGAGTTGCCCCCTATTACATTGACGCGCAAGGAATACCGAGAGTACCGCGACAGAGATACGATTGGAGCGACTGTGAAGCAACGCTATGTAATCCCGGGCTCAGTGCGTCTCAACTCAGGCGTGCGCCATTGCTTTGATGCAAATCTAGACCATTATCTTTATGCCGGACGGGAGCTAGAGAAACTACCCGTAGACCTTTACACCATAGAGTTCGAGTCTACTCATGCAGCTCTTGTGGCGCTTAAGCGAGGACGCCACAGCTTTACCTTTCTTGAGTCTTGCCTAGAGCTTAACGACGAGAATGGCGAGTTAGCAGGGCTCCTTACAAACAAACGACTAGCAAAAAAGGGTTACGACAAAGAGCTGCGCAGATGTCTCGGAAAGCGCGGCGAAGACTGCCCGTAGCGAGCAGCTAGATGTCATTGATGCTTTATTTTTACGATAAGAGAAGACCGCAGTTCATCTGCTCAAACCTTTGATATACTCAGCCACCGATTGCTCTGTTGCCAGCCAATTGCGAGCCTTTTTATGCGCGTCAATTTTTCCCTGTCGTGCTAACAGACTCAAATACTCCTGCGAATAAGGAAATTTCTTTGAAAGCACAGAGAGTAGAACATACTCATCGCTACCCAACGCCCCACTCGCTTCAAGGTACAGATCCAACGTGCGCTCTAAGGCTTGCGCTATAAGAAGCACAAACGCTTTATAGTCGCCCTTGTTTGCCAAGTTAAGCGAACGGTAATACTGCTTACGATTATTCTTAAGGATGATCGCTGGCGGATATCCAAACTTCATTAGAATAAGGTTCATGAGCAGTCGAGCGGTCCGTCCATTACCATCAAAAAAGGGATGAATCCACACAAAACGATGGTGAAACTTAGCCACCAGCTCGACGGAATCCAGCTTGTCAGGGTTATGGTTCACATAACTAACCAGTTCCTTCACTAATGAAGGTATCTTGACGAAGTTGGGAGGAATAAAATTTTCACCGAGGATGCGAACCTGCCCGTTTCGAAAGCGCCCTGCAAATTCACTCTCAATATTTTCTACCACCAAACTATGAACCTTGAGGATATCCCTCTCGCAAAGCGAATATCGCGGCTTTGCGAGCTCTTCAACGAACAAAATCGCCTTCTCGTGGTTCTTTGCCTCAAAGTGCTCCCGAAGATTTCTGCCTTTTACAGTTATCCCCTGTTCAAGAACCAAGCGAGTTTCCTGCAATGTGAGGGTGTTGCCCTCAATAGCATTTGAGTTGTAGGTCCACTCGATCGAAAGCTCAGATTTGAGGCGCTGCAAGGCAGACTGAGGAAGCGGACGCAACTTGGACAGCTGATCTTTTTTATCTTTGATTCTTTTGAGTACCTTTTCATTCATATCGGATAGGCTTAATAATACCGCTATCCGATACAAGCTGCAAGTGAGAGGATTTCATTGCTGCTGCACTCCGAGGTCACACCTCCCATCTCCTGGATATTACCAAAGCATACGCGCTCGAGGGGCTCTTCAGCTCTTACCCAAAGTCTGCAATTTACCGCGTTTGCTCTGACCCCCTCTAAGATTTGACCATTTCTTTCCACCCGACTATCCTCCCTAGGATGGTAAAGGACCTTCTCAAGCCTCAAGCCCTTGTGGTGTTAGTCGCAACAATCGTTGTGTTACTTGTCTTTAATCTCTCGCGCCCCTCCTTAACACACGAGCTGCAAGCAACATTCGACACCTGGTATTCGAAAGCATCCGTTCAGTTAGCTGATACAAACAGCGCATCACAGCAGAACAACCCCGTTTCGGTTGTCATAAAGCTGGTAGCTGGCCCCGAAAACTCTAGCGAATGGAAGCTGCCTGTTGTTGATGGCAACAACGCTGAAGAGCGCGCGCGGATCTTGCGAGTTCTTGGGCTACTAGCAGAGGGCCGGGTCTTTAACCT